>CANQES010000001.1 GCA_947595555.1 uncultured Clostridia bacterium
TAGCTCCTGTTTTTGCAGCCATTGCTGCGATTAATTCAGCTTTGTTCATTTAAATTACCTCCTATAAGATTTAAATAATTTATGTACTTTACTGCCGAACAATAGCAATAATGTACTTCTACTTAAATTAATTCGCCAAAATTACTGAAAATCCTTCTTTTTTTTACTTTTTTTAATAAATTTTTAGTTTTTCCAATACTTTACAGATTTTATTTCCATTTGGCATCATTTGAATGTCCTCTTTTGAAAACACTTTTAACGCTATAACTGCTAATCCATAAATAATAACAGCGATTACAATTGATATTATGATAGCCAGTTTTTCTGATATTATTCCTAATAAAACTATATAACTAAAATAAGCACAAATTCCCATTATAGTTACCGCTAAAATTGGTTTCAATACAAATTTTGCAAAGGTTAAATCTAATTTTATATTTTTTCTTAAATAAGTTATTGCAATACTAAATGCCACTAAATGACATGCTACAGATCCCCAAGCTGCTCCATTTACACCTATGTCCGGTATTGGTACTAAAACTAAATTCATAATAAATTTAACAATTACTCCGACATCCTAACGATAAAGTTGGTATCATTAGTTTTCCATAGCCTTGCAATGCTCCATTTATAGTCTGGTCTAATATTGTGAAAATAATTGTCAGAGAACTAATTTGTAAAATTGTTTCTCCGCTACTAGCATTTGGAAATAACAAATTTAAAATTGGTCCTGCAAATAAACACATTCCTACAGTACAAGGAAGTCCAATTAACATAGATATCAATAAAGAAAACGATGTTTTTTGTGTAATTGTTTTCTTATCCTTTTTTGCTTTAGCAGCAGATATAGCAGGTACCAAAGCTGTAGCAAATGCCACATTTATTGATAAAGGCAAGCTTGTTAGCATATCTACTTTTCCACCCAATATACCATATTGAGAAATTGCCATATCTTCTGGCATAAATTGTTTTAAACTTCTTACAACTGTAAAAGAATCTATATTTTTATTTAACGACGACATAATTGCAGTCAAAGCAATAGGAATTGAAACTAATAGAATCTTTTTTATAATTGTTTTAACTCTTTCATATTTGTAATTAACTGTTGACTTTATTTCAAGAGCAATTTCTTTTCTTCTAGTCTTATAGTACAAATATAAATATCCGAATCCTGCAAAAGTTGCCAACGTTGTTGCTAATGTTGCCCCTCCTGCCATCCATTCAGTTGATGCACCTGATATAATTGCAATAACTTCTACTAATATAATAGTTAATGCTGTTTTAAATACCTGCTCTATGCTTTGCGACTTTGCAGTTGCTCTAATATTTTGTCTAGCATTAAAATATCCTCTCATAACCGATGAAATAGCAACAAAGAAAATTGCTGGTGACAATGCCACTAAAGTCATTTCTGCTTCTGGAATTTGCAACCATAAATTAGCAATCATATTAGCTCCAAAAAATAACAGCAAACTACCTACTAACCCTATCATAGCAAAAGTAGCAAATGCAATCTTAAAAATCCTATAACCACCTTTATGATCTCCTACAGCTATCCTTTCAGAAACTAACTTAGAAATAGCATTAGGCACACCAATAGACGATATTGTAAGAAGCATAGCATAAATTTGATATCCAGCTGCTACAATACCATTTCCTTTATCTCCAAATCCGTCACGATTAGTCAAATACAAAGTATATACTAAACCTAACAATTTAATTAATACTTGTGAAAAAATTAAGGTGATAACACCTTGCATAAAAGTTTCTTTATGTTTTTTGGGCATTTTACCACTCCTCAAATATATCTCTTCTATTCATTTTACTTCTTTATTATAAATTTAATTACTAAAATATTCAATAGTTTGGTAAAAAATTAAAGATTTGGGGACGGCCCCATAATCCTTACTACACAAAAAAGATTTTAGGTTATTCCTAAAATCTTTTTTGCTTTTTTTATATCTTCTTCTGTACAATGTCGTACATCTTCTAAAGCATATGACATACCAAGCTTTTTCCATTTATACTTACCCATATCATGATAAGGTAATAGTTCTACTTTTTGAACAGTTTTTAAACTATTGATAAAATCCTTTAATTTAAGCAAATCTTTTTCGTCATCAGTATAATTAGGAATTAAAACTTGACGAATCCACATAGATATATTATTTTCACTTAAATATTTAGCAAAATTTAATTCCAATACATTAGATTTTCCTACTAAGCTTTTACATTTTTCATCATCAATGTGTTTAATATCAAGCAAAACTAAATCTGTTAAAGATAATAATTTTTTAATATCTTCGGTTAAAGTAACCATGCCAGAAGTGTCAATACAGGTATGAATTTTCTGTTCTTTTAATTTTGTAAATAATTCAATTAAAAATTTGACTTGTAGAAGTGGTTCTCCACCTGTAACAGTAACACCACCATTAGGATAAATATAGTTTTTATATCGCATGATTTTATCGAAAATATCATCTAAAGATTTATATTCACCACCGTTTATATCCCAAGTATCTCGATTGTGGCAGTATTTACATTCTAAGTGGCATCCTTGTAAGAATAATACAAAACGAATTCCAGGACCATCAACAGTTCCAAAAGATTCAATTGAGTGTATTTTTGCATAATATCTTAAATCCTTATTTTCCATTTAAAACCTCTAAATTCTTTCATGAATAGTTCGATTTATTACATCTAATTGTTGCTCTCTAGTTAATTTTGTAAAGTTTACAGCATACCCAGAAACACGAATTGTCAATTGAGGATATTTTTCAGGATGCTCCATAGCATCTTCTAGTAAACTTCTATCAAATACATTTACATTAATATGATGTCCCGTTTGAGTAAAAAATCCGTCTAACATATTAACTAAATTCGTAATTCTTTCTTCTTCTGATTTTCCTAAAGTATTTGGCGTGATAGAGAATGTGTATGAAATTCCATCTTCAGCAGAATCAAATGGTAATTTTGCAATAGTGTTCATAACAGCTAATGCTCCATTAGCATCTCTACCGTGTAGAGGATTCGCACCAGGTCCAAAAGGTTCACCAGCATGCCTTCCATCAGGAGTACTTCCAGTTGCCTTACCGTAAACAACATTAGAAGTTATTGTTAAAATAGATAAAGTGTGTTTTGAATTCCTATAAGTTTGATGAGTTCTTAATTTGTTCATAAATGTTTTTACAATTGAAACTGCTATTTGATCTACTCTATCATCATCATTTCCGTATTTTGGAAAATCTCCTTCAATTTTATAATCTACTGCTAGTCCAGTTTCATTACGTATAACTTTTACTTTTGCATATTTAATAGCAGATAAAGAGTCAGCAACAACTGATAGACCAGCAATTCCACAAGCCATAGTACGAATAACCTCACGGTCATGTAAAGCCATTTCAATTGCTTCATAAGAATATTTATCATGCATAAAATGAATAGCATTTAATGCTTTAATATAAATTTTTGCAACATAATCCATCATTTGATTAAATTTTTCCATAACTTCTTCATAATCAAGATATTCAGAAGTAATTGGCTCATATTTTGGAGTAACTTGTTTACCAGATATTTCATCTTTACCACCATTAATAGCATATAATAATGCTTTTGCTAAATTTGCTCTAGCTCCGAAAAATTGCATCTGTTTTCCAATTTTCATAGGAGAAACGCAACAAGCAATACCATAATCATCTCCTAGTGTAATTCTCATTAAATCATCATTTTCATATTGGATAGAAGATGTTTTTATAGATAACTTAGTTGTAAATCTTTTAAATCCTTCTGGTAATCTAGTAGACCACAAAACTGTTAGGTTTGGCTCTGGTGCTGGACCTAAATTTTGCAATGTATGCAAAATACGGAAAGAATTTTTTGTAACTAAAGTTCTTCCGTCAATTCCCATACCACCAATGCTTTCTGTCACCCAAACAGGGTCTCCACTAAATAACTCATTATATTCGGGAGTTCTTAAGAAACGAACTAATCTTAATTTCATAACAAAATGATCCATAATCTCTTGAGCTTCATTTTCAGTTATTATACCATTTTTTAAATCTCTCTCAAAATAAATATCTAAAAATGTAGTATTTCTTCCGAGACTCATAGCAGCACCATTTTGTTCCTTAATAGCACCTAAGTACCCAAAATATAGCCATTGAACAGCTTCTTTACTATTAGCAGCAGGCATAGAAATATCAAATCCATATTTTGAAGCCATTACCTTTAATTCATTTAGAGCATCTATTTGTTCGCTAATTTCCTCTCTTTCACGAATAACTGATTCAGTAAACTCATCTACATTTAAAACATCTAGCTCTTTTTTCTTTTCTTCGATTAAATAATCCACTCCATATAAAGCAACTCTTCTATAATCTCCAATAATTCTTCCTCGCCCATAACCATCAGGAAGACCAGTTATCAGGTGTGAAGACCTAGCAGCACGGATGTCTGGCGTGTAAACACTAAATACCCCATCATTATGAGTTTTTCTATATTTATGGAAAATGTCATCAATATCTGGTTCCACATGTCTTCCATATGCTTCACATGATTTTTCCACAATTCTAATTCCTCCAAATGGCATGATAGCTCTTTTAAGAGGAGCATCAGTTTGTAATCCGACAATATCTTCCAATTCTTTATCAATATAACCAGCTTCATGGCTAGATATAGTTGAAACAGTTTTTGTATCAATGTCTAGTACATTTCCCTGGCTTTCCTTTTCTTTTTGGTATAAATCTAATACTTTGTCCCATAATTTTTTTGTTTTTTCAGAAGCTCCAACTAAAAAACTATCGTCTCCTTCATATGGTGTGTAATTTTTTTGAATGAAATCCCTTACATTAATTTCTTCTTGCCAGTCACCAATGACAAATCCATTCCATTGTTCAAATTTCATAATTTACCTCCTATTCATATTATTTACATTTTGACTGAAATTATAATAACATATAAAAAAAATAATATCAATTATTGACATATAGAAATTTGACAAAATCAGCAAAAAAAATTATAATATTGATTATTACAATAAAAATATAAGGAGAAATGAAAATGGAAAATGAAATATTAATATTTGGACATAAAAATCCAGACACAGATTCAATATGCTCTAGCATGTCATATCAAGCTTTAAATGAAAAAAACGGACGTAAAACAAAAGTAGTAAGACTAGGAAATGTAAATAAAGAAACACAATATGTGTTAGACTACTTAAAAATAGAAGCACCAGAGCTTATTGAAAAAGTAGAAGAGAATCAAGAGGTAATTTTAGTAGACCATAACGAATTTGACCAAAGTGTAGAAGGAATTGAAAAGGCAAAAATATTAGAAGTAATAGATCATCATAAAATAGGACATTTCAAAACATCAGAACCTTTATATTATACAGCAAAACCATATGGATGTACAGCAACAATTCTTTTCGAAGAATTTAAGCAAAAAAATTACACAATAGATAGAAAAGAAGCAGTATTAATGGCAAGTGCCATTATATCAGATACATTATTATTAAAATCACCAACTACAACAGAACATGATATACAAGCCTTACACGAGTTAGCACAAATATCTAATATCAATTTAGAAGAATACGGAATAGACATGCTAAAAGCTGGTACAGACTTAGATGACTATTCAGCTGAAGAATTGATAAATTTAGATGCCAAGGAAGCAACTAGTAATGGTGTTAAATTTGTAATTGCACAAGTAAATACAGTTAGTATAGAAGACGTATTAAAAAGAGAAGAAGAATTAAAATTAGCCATTAATAATACAATAAAAGAAAAAGGACTAAGTTTATTTGTATTTGCAATTACAGATATATTAAATAGCAATTCAGAAATTATAGCATTAGGTGAAAAAGCAAATATTATCAAAACAGCTTTTGGAAAAGAATTAGAAAATGATAGAGTTTTTCTAGAAGGTGTCGTTTCAAGAAAAAAACAATTAATGCCTAATATCGATAAAAATATTTAAAGGAAAAAAAGGATTATGGGGCCGTCCCCAAATCCTTTTTTTCAAGTTCTTACATACCTAATAACTTTAAAGCTACATTCTCCATTTTATATTTTCCATCAACTAAAACAAACTCCACTAATGTATTCTCTAAGGTTTCTTCATTTTGTCTTAAATCTGTAGTAAAATATAATTTTATTTGTGGTATGTCTACTGCATTTTTCACAATTTCTTTAAAAGTTTCTGCCATGTTTTTTTCGTCTTCACAAATTAATATTAATTGTGGCATACTGCTAAATCCTGAATCACCTTGTACAAAATTTTCATAAAAATCTTTATACAATCTCATCTTATCTACTATTTTCTTTTGCCAATCTGCTTCTCTTCTAACTACTTCAAAAACAAATTGAATTGATTTTCCATTTTTAGTTAGTTTTACAGCTCCTCCAGTTGCCTTAAATAGTTTTCCAGTAACTTTTGCTGTTATTGCTGGCTTTACTATATAGCTGTCAAAAGCTTTTACTTTTCTTAGATACGCAATTAGCGTTTGATTTCCTGCTAGTCTTTTCTTAATCATCGCAACTGTTTTGGTATTATCTGATGGTTGCCATTTACACTCAATTTCTTTCGAATTTAATAAATATTTTCCCATTTTTTCTAGACAGTAAATTCTATAAATTCCTTTTCCTTCATCAGAAGTAAAGTAATATCTTGTTAAAATTTTTGATTTAACAAGTTGATCCAATTTATTGTTTAATTTATCTTGAGATTTTGGGTCAATTCCTTTAATGTCTAACATCTGATATAATTGTCTTGAAGTTATAAATTCAAATTCATTTACCAATTCCAAAATAGCAAAATGAATGTCATTGATATGACCTATATTTATCTTATGTACAATTTGATTCATGGAAACATATCCATCTTTTCCATCAAATGTTTTTATCTCACCTTCTCTAATAGCAAAAGGTGATACTTGTGCTTTAATTTGGTTATCTTCAACCACTTTAATTCCTCCTTATATGATTACTAATTTTATCTTTTTTCTTTGGTTATCTATCTTTTTTATATACACATCTACTGTTTGCCCATAATCATATCCTTGTTTATATTCTGCCATTCCTACTAAGTTTGGAGTTAATTCTATAAAAATACCATTCTTATTTTTTTCAGTTTCACGAACAATCCCCTTTGCTCTCGTTCCTGGAGCAAACTTTTTAGCATTTTCTTCCCAAGTTCCTAACATTTCTTTATATGATAAAACTAACTTTCCAGTATGTCTATCTATAGATTTTACCATAATTTCCACTTTTTGTCCAATTCCTAACCTTTCATATGGTGACTTAATTCTTGCAATAGATAAATCTTCAATATGTGCTAAACCTACTACTCCTCCTCCAATTTCGATAAAAGCACCATATGGTTTTATATTTTTTACAATTCCTACTAGCTTATCCCCTTCTTTTAAATCATTCTTTACCCATTCTAAAGCCTCTTGTTGAACCTTTTTTCTTGATAAAACAATGTGATTTTCATCTTGAGATTCTTTTATCGTAAATTGTACAAATTTATGTACTTTTCCAGTACATAAATTTGTTTTTGGTAATCCGTCGTCTTCTAAGTGAATTGCTTCTACCTCTTGCCTTGGCATAACTCCAGTTAATCCGTTTTCAAAGTTTATATATAAATTATAATTATCATCACATTTTTGGACTAATCCTTGTAAAACAGTCTCCTCTTTTTTATAATTATTTATTTTATTGATATCTAATACACTAATTTCATTATTCCATCCCTCTGGCTTGAACTTTAATGAATTCATTTGTTTTTTCTCCTTTTTGTCATATGTTTTTTCCATTATAACTTTTTTTAATTTTATTTTCAATATCTGTTAGATAAAATTTTCATTACCTCTGAGCTCGTCAAGTATCGCCATTTTCCCAAAGGTAAATCCTTTACTCCAATTCCAGCTATTTCGCTTCTATGTAATGCTATAACCTTATGCCCAATTGCTTCACACATCTTACGAACTTGTCTATTTTTTCCTTCATGTATCGTTATGTTTATACGAGATTGATTTTTTTCTGTATCAGTCTTCAATATTTTTACCTTGGCAGGTTTTGTTATATAATCTTCTATAGCAACACCTTTTCTTAATTTATCAACTTCTTCTGGCTGTATAATTCCTTTTATAGTAGCATTATACGTTTTTTCTACTTCATGTTTAGGATGAGTTACTTGATACACAAAATTGCCATCATTAGTTAAGAGTAAGGCACCAGATGTGTACATATCCAATCTTCCTACTGGAACTATCCTTTGCTTTATTTTTACTAAATCTAGGACTGAATCACGATTAAACTGATCTTTAGCTGTTGTTACATAACCAATTGGTTTATTCAACAAAATATATACATTTTCTTGCTGTACTTTTACAATCTTTCCTTCATATTCCACTTTATCTTTTTGTGCATCTATTTTAGTACCTAATTCAGTTACAATTTTATTATTTACTTTAACTTTTCCCTGCCCGAATTAATTCTTCGGCTTTTCTTCTAGATGCAATTCCTGCATCAGCTAAATATTTTTGCAATCTTATATCTCTCAAATAGCTACCTCCTAGAATGATGATTCTTCCTTTATTTTCGACATAATCGCTTTAAAATACTCTGGTAATTCTGCTTCTAAAAACATTTCTTTTCCTGTTGTAGGATGCCTAAATACCAAACTTTTTGCATGTAAGCATTGACCTTCTATTCCCCATTCATTTTTTCCATTTGAATACACCATGTCACCTATAATTGGATAACCTATTTCTGCTAAATGTACCCTGATTTGATGTGTTCTACCTGTTTCTATTTTAACTTCTAATAGTGTACAATTGTGTTTTGGATATCTTTCTATTACTTTAAAATGTGTAATTGCTTCTTTTCCATTTTTAGTTACTGACATCTTTTTTCTGTCTTTAGTGCTTCTGCCAATTGGCATTTTAATAGTTGCTTCTTTTTCTTTTACAATTCCTCTTACCATGGCTATATATGTTTTCTTAACTTCATGATTTTTGATTTGCCCACTTAAATTAATATGTGCTTTATCATTTTTTGCTACAATTAAAATCCCTGATGTATCTTTATCAATTCTGTGAACAATTCCTGGTCTTATTTCTCCACCAATGCCAGATAATGAATCTTTACAAATTGACATTAAACTATTTACTAGAGTCCCATCTGGATTTCCATTAGCTGGATGAACTACCATTCCTTTTGGCTTATTTACTACAATAATATCTTTATCTTCATAAATTACCTCTATTGGTATATTTTGTGCTTTTATTTCAACTTCTTTTGGTTCTTCTTTTTCAACAGTTATTTTATCATCTTTTTGTATTTTGTATGAAGCTTTTGTTGGTTTATTATTAACTAGAATTTTCTTTTCTTCAATTAATCTTTGAATTGCTACACGAGAAAAATCTTCCTTTTGCTTAGTTAAATAACTGTCAATTCGATTGCCTTGCTCTTCCTCTTTTACAATAAATGTTTCCAATTTTTATCCTTCCTTTTTTTGTATCTCATAAATTATAAAATAATCATCCTTATATAATTCTTTGTATTGAGGATCTTTTGTTTTTGTAATCAACATATTCACCTTTGAATTCTCAAAAGCTATAATATGTGTAATATTATACTTTTCAAAAATATCTCCATAAAATTTTCCAATACTAGAAGCATCTATAAAATCTGAAAATATATCTTCTTCTTTTCCACTAAATTCTGGTGCATATAAATCTGCTCTTGAATCTATGAATACTGGTATTCCTCTGAATAGCATATAACTTCCATAATTATATTCATTATAAAATCTTGCTGTTCCCAAATCAATATTTTCTAGGATGAAATCACAAGCTTGTACTGGATAACAAGTTTCATCAACATATGTGTCATCTAACTTGTCCTTACCTAAATAATAACTTAATCCTAACATTCCAGCTGTAATTACTATTATACCTATAACATGTGTTAATTTTTCTATAACTTGTTGTTCTTTCTTTACTGTATAGTTTTCAATTAATTGAAGCGCTAATCTATTTAGAATAACTGAACAAATAATAGCAAACATTGTTATTTGTCTTCTTGATTCTAACATTAAATAGCATAGTCCACCGACCATGAATAAGTCACTCAATCTTATTTTTGATTTTGTAAAAACTAAAACAGCTAAAAACATTATAAGCATACACATAGCATCTGTATCTGTTGATAAAGTCATTGGCGAATGTTCATTAATATTTTGCGTGGTATTTCCTCGCATTGTTTTTTGTAAATAGGTATATGGTGCATCTCCCAAAGGTGTTAAAAATCCTGTTAATAAACAAATTATCATAATTAATATTAACCATTTTACATTTGAGTTTTTAGTCATTTTAATTTTATACGGATTTTGTAATTCCTTTGTTCTCTTTATTTTTACTTTGTCTACTTCATCTTCTAACTCTTTTTTCTCTTTTTGTAATTTTTCTAGTTTTTCTTCTTTTCCTTTCTTTTCCTTATAATAATCTATTTTTATTTTTAATATTAGCATCTTTATTTTTCGATATATAATAGTATCTGCTAATAAATTAATTAAATATTCTGCTATATAAGGTAAATATAATACAAAATAAAATGGAAATACTGCAACATGTATATTAGCAATTATAATTGGAATTGTTATTAATCCTACAACATATCTTTTCTTTTTGGTTTCTATAAATCGTTCAATAAAATATATAGTTAGAATAAATAAAATAAATGTAACTAATTGAACTCTAGCTGTGATATATCCTCTAATGACATACATTACCCCTATTGTTATTAAAAAAGAAAAAATTTGATTTTTTGCTAATTTAGTATTTACTAAATAAATTGTTATTCCTAATATTACTGATAATATACAAGTCACTACATAAATTCCTGTAAAGCCAAATACATTATAGATGAGGTAAGTGATTAAATCATACCCCCAATGAGGATATGTATATCCTAAATTTTCATGCCAAGAAAATGGATCTTGATAATCAATTCCATATTTTGCAATATGCTCCCCTACCTTTATTGTATAATAAGTATCGTTTTGAAATGTTACAGGCGTTAATGCTACACAAAAAATGGCAATTAGAATAACTGCTAATATTGTAAATTTGACAGATGCCTTAATTTTTTTCATTTTTATATTTCCTCTTTCCTTTTTTGTTTTTTCAATTATACCAAAAAAAGTTACAAAAAACTAGAGTTTTGCAACTTTTCTTTTTAAAAGTATTAATATATGATACATTTTAAACTGCCTCTTGATTTTCTTCCTCTTCCTCTTTTTCAGTTGTCTTTTCTTCTATAACTTCTAAACTTCCTATTGAAACTTCATATGCCACTCTTGTTTGTGAAGTTCCATCTTCGAATTTTTTCTCATAAGTTCTTGATTGAACTCTTCCTACTACTTTAACTTGTGAACCAACTTCTAAGTTTTGACAAAATCTTGCATTTCTTCCCCAAGCAATACATGGTATATAATCTGATTTGTTATAAGCTCTATTAACAGCAAGTAAGATGTCTGATATTTCTCTTCCAAATGGTGTTTGACGATAAATAGGCTTTTTACATAAGTAACCAATTAATACTACTTCATTAGTAATAGTATCTTTTCTTACCATTTCATTTTCTTCTTCTTCTTTTTCTTCTACTTCCATAATATCTTTAGCAAACACTGTTAATATAAGTCTATTTTTTTCGTTTTCATAACTATTATAAGATCTAAATTGACCTTTTACTAATAATTTTTTGCCTGTTTGCAAAGTATCTTCTTTTATTAGTCTTTCTGATATGGTTATTGGAATTATATCTTCATTTCCACTTAAACGTGGTATTGCTAAATTAAAAATATAAAATCTTTCTCCATATATTTCATGACTAAATTCTTTTTCTCCTGTAACTTTTCCAACTAATGTTAAATAGTTGTTTTCTAAGTAATTTGTATCCAATTTCTCTTCCTCCCTATTTTTTTATATTTTTCATCGGTTTATAACTGCCTTCTGTAATTTACAGTTATTATTATACACCATTTTTTTGGATTTGTCTACATAAAAAGTTAAATTTATTCAAAAAAGTTAGATTTTTCCTATACTTTCTCTATTATGCTTTTATTATATATCTTAAAAAACGTATAAATAATCATTATTTCATAAATATTTAGTATTGTTTGCTCTCCTTTTTTTATTCTTCTTTCTTCTATATCTGTTTCATGTCCTTCTTTGTCTTGTATGCTTTTTTGCCAATAAATTAAAATATCTGTATCACATATACTTGAAACTGTAACTATTGCTTTATGATTTAATCCATATGAAATAATATTTTGGACTCCTTTTATAATATCTTCCTTGTTTTTGTCTGTATTAATTAACACATATTGTGCATTTTCAAAAATTTTATTAAGGCTTTCTTGATTTTGCTTAAATTTATCAATTTTACCTTCTATTATAATAGTTTCAAATTTTATATTTTTTACATTTTCTATACTTCTAAGATTAATGTGTATAAAACTAATTGTTTCATCTTGCAATTTTTCCATAATTTTTTTTCGAATTGTTTCAAAACTTTTTTTACTTGCAACAATACCAACAAATGACATTTCCTATCCCCTTATTTTTTTCTACTTGTATTATTTCCTTTTTTGGTAATTTTATACTTATTTTCTGCATTGCATACCATTGTTATCAATTGTATAGTTATCTAAGTAAATAAGCTCTGATACTGGAACAACTTCTAATCCTTTATTTTTTATATTTTTTAGAATACTATCTAAACTGTCTGCTGTATGTTCAGTTCCATTATGGCTTAATATAATATCTCCTGGTTTAATTTTTCCTTCCAATCGTGCCCACATTTGCTCATTTGTTAGTCCTGTGTAATCTAAAGTATCTAAGCTCCATTGTATAGTGTAATATCCCTTGTCTTGTGCTGCTTGTATGACAGTATTATTATATTCTCCATAAGGTGCTCGATAAATTTTGGTTCTTTTTCCTGTTATGCTTTCAATTTTATCATTGCATTTTTCGATTTCTTCTATATTTTCTTCATAGCTTAGATTATTTACATGTGGATGTGTATTGCTATGACTTGCTATTTCATGACCTGCTTCGTGGATTTTTTTAGCTGCTTCTGGAAATTTTTCAATCCAATCTCCTACCATAAAGAAAGTTATTTTTACTTCATTTTTTTCTAATGTTTTTAAAATGTTATCAATATCATCTGCATTCCAAGCACAATTCATAGTAAAAGCTACTTTTTTCTCGCTGGTTTGTACACTATATATTGGCAATAACTTTTGATTTGTACTTGATGTTGGTACTGTATTTCCTCCACTATTACTCAAATTACTTGCTATACAGATTAATAATACTACCGTTACTATTGATACTAAATAAGTATATATTTTTTGTTTGTTTAATACGAAAAACATAAAAATCCCTCCAAGTTAAAGCTATTTTAATTGTATGCTTTTCCTTGGAGGAAAATTCTAAATGATATATTATTTTTCTTTTAATTTTTTTTATAATTTTAGTTATGCTTACATTTTCTTTATAATAAATCTAATATTAATTTTAATACTTACAAATTTCTTCAACTTTCTACATTTTTTTCATATTATATATAAAGTAACATTTTAGTTACTAAAAAGAAAGGAATGATAAAATATGGAAATGGATGAAAAAAAATGTCCAGTTCTCGACGTTGATGGCGTTATTTCAGGAGGAAAACAATTTGATTTAGATATAACTTTGCCAGATGTTAATAAAAAAAAGTACCAAAAAGGTAAATTAGAATTAACCTAATCTACCTTTTTACTTTTTTATTTGTAATTTTGATTAATCATATAACCTTCTTTTCCATTTACTCTAATGCGTACTTTATCCCAAGTATAACCGTCTGCTTTTGCAACTCCTGCCTCTAATACATATAAAGTAGTATTAGGTATATACAAAACTGCTGTACTTCCTTTGGTAGTTGGTTTATTTCTTAAATTTGTATTTCTTGCTAATGTTTTTAATACTGGTGTACTAGTAGCTGGTTTACTAGGCTCTTTTACTTGATAATTGCTACTATTATATGTTCCTACTTTATTTGGTATCCCCATGTAATCTGCTGGATTACTATTATCTGCATATTTATTGCTTGTATTTCTTATTTCAAAATGTAAATGCTTTCCTGTACTATTTCCTGTACTTCCCATAATTCCTATTTTAGATACTCTGCTTACTTTTTGATTTACAGAAACGTTTATTTTTGACAAATGACAATACCAATGATATTTCCCATCAGCATCATTTTTTACTACTATAAAGTTACCATAGCTTTTATCATAGCCTGTCCTTGTTACTACTCCATCACAAGTTGCATATATTGTGTCATTGTCACATACAAGATCTATTCCTGTATGCCAACCACAAGCCCAACTCCCTTTTCTTTTGTATTCACATGTTACTTTAAATTCTCCTGTTAATGGTATATTTGTAGCCATATTCTATTCCTCCTTCTTATCATTATTTAATTTTTCTTTTAGTTTTTGTGGCATTTCTACACCCAATTTATCGCAATTTTCTGCTAAACTTGATATTTCCATCAAGCAAATATATCCTACTGCAAAATATAGTATTAGTTCTGTTCCTAGAGCAAATTTTGCCAATATTCCTATTAAAACATATACTAATTCTCCAAATTTTTTAGATAATCCTTCCCTCATTTTTGCACTTTTAAAATCATTATTTTTCCATGCAATTATTACTCCTGTTGCTACATCTAAAACTATTAAAAATATTGGTGCTAGTATTGCCCACCATATATTTGTAAATTGTATGCTTTGCATTAATTCTTTCATCATTGTTCTTCACCTCTAATTTCTATATTTTATTTATTAATATTCGTTTCTAAATCCTCACTTTAAATTTGTTGTTTCACTCATTTACTCGCCTCCTCCATATAAAATTTATGTATTACTCCCTGCGTATCAACCTTAGGTGGTTCTTCTGGTTCAGGTATTGGATTATTAGGTAATTCTATATCTCCATAATCTAATATTTCTTCTTTTTCTTCTATTGCTATTTCTGGTAACTTATTGTTTTTATCACTATTAGGCATAGTTATATTATTAAATTCCAATAATTTATTTATTATCTCCTGTTGTTTTTTTATCTGTAATTTTAAATCTTGTATTTCTTCTTGTTGTTCTTGTATTGCCTTGCTTAAATATGGTATTATTTTCGTTTCATTTACCTGTAAAGTTTTTTCTCCATTAGTTTGCTCGATTTCATACGTAAAATCTTCTTTTATGTTTTTAAGTTCTTGAGCTATATATCCTATTTCTTGATGCTTTCCTGTTTTTTTCCAATCAAATTGTCTGTGTTTAATTTGCTTTATTATATCCATTGCCTTAATATCAGTATTTTTTATATTACTTTTTAATCTTCCGTCTGATGCAAAAATTGTAGCCCCATAAGATGTTCCATCTCTATTGGTAAATTGTATATACTGTTCATCAGGTACTAATGTTAATGATTTTACATTAGTTGATGTTGGTACATTACTAACATTTAAAATGCCATAATTTTTCATGTCTAAGTTAGTAAATAAATTTGTAGAACCAACTGTTGTAAATTCCATCAATATCTTATTTGTATCTTTTCTGAATATACTTGCAAATTCTGGATTGCTTCCACTTCCACCTATGGCAATTCTTCCAGTTTTATTTAATATTATTCCCCAACCATTTGTTAAAAGATTGGTTCCTAAAAATAATCCTCCTGCTCCAAAGCCTTCTGTTCCTGACTTTGCATATGTTAGTTTTAGTATATATGAAGTATCGGATTCATCATCTTTACTTGCCCATCCTACATAATTACCGTCTGTATTTAAGTCAAATACTAACCCTTTTTGATTATTGTTTTCTTTCATTTGACCGATGCCTATCGTTCCTATATGTTTCCCATTCTTATAAAAGCTTTCACCATATCTATCTAATAACATTAATATATTTTTATCGCCATCTTTTATTTGAAGTTGTGCATTTATAAACTGTATATACTCTGATATTTGATTCCATGCTATTTGTACACTTTGCCAGTCTTGTTGTAATTTTGTCGCAAATTCATCATTTCCAACCTTTTTACTTACTTCTGCACTTATTTCATTTGCTTTCTGTGTTATAGCAGAGTTCATTTGTTTAGTTGTGCTATAATCTTTTAGTTTATTATTAATTGATGTATTTGCTGAATCTATTGCTTCTTCTTTTGCTGTGCTTATATTTTCATTTACTTCGGTCGTAATACTATTTGCTGTTTGCTCTATCTTACTATTCATATCAACGGTCTTAGTATAGTCCTTTAATTTGTTATCTGTAGAATTATTTGCACTATCTATTGCATCTTGTTTGGCTTCTGTTATTGTTTGATTTACATTAGTCGTTATATTTTCTGCCGTTTGCTCTATTTTGCTGTTCATATCAACCGTTTTAGCATAGTTCTTTAACTTGTTGTCTGTAGAATTATTCGCACTATTTATTGCTTCTTGTTTTGCATTATTAGTTTCATCTTTAGTAGAATATTTTTTACTTACTTCACTTGTTATATTTTCTGCTGTTTGTTCTATTTTGCTATTCATCTGTTCTGTAGTTGAGTAATTTTTTAATTTATTATCTGTCGAAGCATTAGCACTATTAATAGCATCTTGTTTTGCTGTAGCAATATTTTTAGATACTTCACTTGTTATACTATCTGCTTTTTCTGTTATTCTTGAATCTGTTTGTTCTATTGTATAATAATTATCAGATAATTCTTTTTTTGTTTCAGATACTGATTGTGTAATATTACCTAAATTTATTGTAATTTCTGCAATACTACTATCATATTCGCTTATTTTATTAGCTAATCCCTCAATTCTGCTTACTGACATAGTTCCTGTTGTGATGAATTTTGCATTTATTTGTCCATCCATTGTCATAGCAATTTCAAATGGTCCTTCATATCCGTTAGGACTAAATCCTATTCCACCTAAGCCAAATCTCCATACATTTTTTGCCTGTTCTTTTGGTATTTGATCTAAAATTAAAATTTCATTTTCATCTATATAAACATAACCATTTTTATTTAAGGAATTTATTAAATCAGTTTGTTTTTGTATTACAGACATTTGATTAGATAATGTTTCATTTAATGTGGTTATACTTTTCTTTATATTATCAAATTTTGTTTTTACATCTCTTGTATAATTACCAAAAGTTATAGATTTGACTTTTTTAGATATCTCATCATATTCGTATTCCAATACTTCCGTTTTAATATTAACTAATGGATGTAAAACTTGGATTATATCCCCAATTTCTACATCATTATTTATATTAGAAGTAGTAGAATAACTAACTTTTGGATATTTATTATCTTCCATATATTGCTGTGCTTTATTTCTAAGTTCGTTTATTAAATTTTTTTCTGTTTGTTCTTCCTGTTCTAAATCTGTTTGAAAATCAACTGTTCTAGTATATGGAACTTCATATTTTATATCGCTTTCAATAAATTTTTCTGGAAGCATCAAGCCATTATATCCAATTGGATATAACTTTGTAACTACATTAGTCCAATCTTCAAAAATTTTCATAGATTGCATATTTTTGGCATAAATTATTGATTCTCCATTGTCATGTCCTACCTTTTGTAAAAAACTAATATTCCAATTATCTGCATCAAAAACTCCATTCCATCGTTCTTCTATAGTAGCCCATGCTTCTAATAAATTTTTTCTAATAAAATATGCTGTATCTACATTTTCAACATTTGAAAACATTTTAAAAGGACTGATTTCATCAGTCCTTTGATTTATATAATTTAGTGTATTTATACCATTCAAGTTTGTTGGTCTTACATCAACAAGAAAATAATTTTTAGCATCAAACATTACATGATTTGCTGTAAAAGTTATTTTTCTGTTAGTATATGTTAAATTATCTGTTATTCTAAAAGCTTGTGGATTTAACTTTGATTTTGTTTTAATTACACAAAGTTTATCTTCTTCTATATAATTTTTATATTTTATTGGTACTTCTACTTCTATATACCATCCATTTAGTGATTTTTTTTTAAATTCTCTGCACTTTATAGGTTCTACAATTATATTTCCAGCTGTTGAAAACTCTCTATCATTTGCATCAAATATTTTAATCATAGCCACCTGTCCTTTCTTTTTACCTTTACTATACAATCTCCTTCGTGCATAATTATATTGTTATTTTTTAGTTTTAAAATTGGGAAATCATATCCTATTTCTATTTGCCTATTACGATTTAGTTTTTTATATTCTACTGTTTTTTCTTTACAATCAATCTCTACATATTCATCTTCTTTAAAATCATACTTAAATCTAACATCGTTTATTGTTATTTCAACCTGTTCAAATATTGTTTTTTCTAAACGAATAATTGGTCTGCTTTCGATATTTCCTTCATTAAATATTTTTTCATCCGTATCAGCAATATATATTCCTTCAAATTCACAACTTATCTCATCTGTACAGAATATATGTGTTGTTCCTTTATATGTATGTGCTGTATTTTTTATATTGTCCCATACTTCTTGTTGCTCTGGAGAATATGGTTCGATTATTTCATTTTGTAAATTATATTCAACTTCTACATTGTTGTTTTTAAAATATTCTTGAACTCCTGCTTTATCTAATGAACTAAGTTCACTTTTTGGAATCAAAAACGATATTCTTCTATCTTCACTATATGAAAAAACTCCATAAAAACTATCAAACCTATTTCCCCATGTGGTTGGCTTAAATTTATTCGACAAAACATTGTTTGTTTCGTCATTCTCTCCTATTTTTTTATTTGCTACAATAATAAATGGTCTTGCCCATGTACTATTTGCTTGATAATATGTCCAATTGCTTTCAGTTCCATCGAAAGTTCTTTTTTCTTTTATTTGATGTACTCCATCATCTGCTAAATAATCTCCTTTATGAAATACTTGTCCTTGTTTGGCTGGAAATGTAAAACATTGCTCTTGATAAGTTTCGAGCATTGTTTTAATTTCATCAAATGTTGCTCTTCCTTCAAATAATGCAACTCTTATTTTTAGATTGTTAAGTTCTGTTTCTTTTAATAGATTAAAACCTAAATATCCTAAAAAATCACCCGAATTATTTGTAAGTGTAACAGCTCTATTATCAAGACACGATGTAAAGCTACTTCCATCTTCTTTTGTAATATATAGATTCCCTGTGGTACCACTCCCTGAAATAATTTCATTATATAACGTATATACATGTCCTGTTTTAAATGGAATTTTTGGAGACTTAGCAGCAAAATCGGTTCTCCCTCCTGAAGTATTTGCTGTACCATTTAGTGTCCATATATTTCCATCTACATTAACTTCTACATTTCTTACATTTGCAGAAAACTTGCTGTTAATATAAATGTTTTTCAAATTGTTATTACTTATCTTAAAATTAATATTCCCACAATTCTTTATTGGACTAGGATTTTCTGGACTAGGTTTTGTATCATCTGTCTCTTGCCATGTATTACCCTTAATAGTCAATTTTTTAAATCTTGCCCCTGTTCCATCTTCTATTGTTATATTTTCTCCAGTTATTTCCTTATCTTTTCTATCTTTAACTAAAATAAACTCATCATCAGCCTTATTCCAAAATGGATCTCTAATAAATGTAGTATCTATTACTCTTATACAGGCACTTCTTTCCGGTTCCAATTGACTGTAAAACCTAGCTATAGTTTTTCTTCCTTTATATTCAAACTCCCCTTCTCCATTTAGCCATGCAAGTATATCATCAATTTTATTAATATTTAAACATTGAACATATATAGGTCTCTCTATACATGAATAACCTAAAGTATTAAATTCTGCTCCATCTCGTCCTTCTATTTCTACTGCCTCATATCTTTGTGATGCTTTTGCTATAAAATGTTCTTCTTCTTCAACTACTACTTGCATATCTTTGCTAGATATTCCTTTAAATTTAAACATATTACACCACCTTGTATAATTCATCTTTTACTATTTTAGCAAAGCCATCTTCATCTAATGTAAATTTGCAATTTGTCAAAGCTTTTTCTATTGCATTTGCCATTTTGTTATAGTCAAAATCTAAATTAGATATTTCTGTTTGAGCATTACTTGATTTATTATCTTTGTTATTTATTTGCTTAAAATCATCTATTTTTTGTAAATCGCTAGACATTTCTTCTGTCATATTTTTTACAGATTTTATAAGTCTTGGTGAAGATTTATCTAAAGATTTTCCTAGTCCTTCAACCATATCTGGCATCCATTTTTCATACTCGCGTAATGGTCCTGTATCTGGTTTTGAAAAATGTAAAAATGAAGCTATTTTCCCAGCTAATCCACTTAAAATATTAGTAAACCAATTGCTGTTTCCTCTCGATTGGATTCCTCTTCCTAGTCCATCAACCATGTCTCTTCCCCATGCATTACTATTATTTCTGGCAATGGCTTGCTTTGCCCTATTAGCTAAATTTCCTGCTTCATTTTGTATTTTTGTATCCATTTTTAAAGTATCGGATGAAGCTTTTATCTTTTCTTGCATTTTTTCAGGTAATTTTAGATTATCTTTGAATAATGATGTTGCTTGACTTCCTTTTTGTCCTAATGTTGTTGATAGTCCAGTATCTACAGCTATTATTCCTGTAGCTTCTTGGATTTTTTTTCTCGTCTCTGGAGGTAATTTAGAAATGCCTTCACTATATTTAGAATAACTTTGTTGTCCTGCATATTTCCATGCTTCTATTTGTTTAGGAGTTAATTCTTTTACTGTTAATGTCTGTTCTGTTAAAGAATTTATAAGATTATTTAATTGCTGTTGATTTGTCGTTAATTGATTGTTTAATATTTGTGCTTGATATTGGTCATTATCAGCCTTTGCTTGTGCTAAACTTTCTTTTATAAATTTTACATATTCGCTTTGATTTACTATCTGTTCTTCTAAGCTTTCCTTTGTTTTTTCTTTTGCTGTTTCATATGATATTCCTATTTCAGTTACAGCCTTTTCTATTGCTTCAGCAGATCCTTCAACACTTGCTTTTTGCAAACTCTCATAATCCTGTATAGTTTTGCCATATGAAGAAACTAATTCTGTTTGTTCTCCAATTTTTTGTGCAATACTACTGTATAAAATTTCTGCTTCCATTCTTTCCTTTGCATTTCCAGTAGCCATTGTATTAGTAGCCTCAACTAACTGTTTTTTTAAACCTATTAATGTTTCTGTTGCCTTAGCTTGTTCTTTTATTGCTGTTCCATATTCTTCTTGATAAGCATTTAATATTGCTTCTGCTTTTTTTACAGCTATAATTTTATCTATATTATCTTTTAATTCCTGGTATTGAGATATAATATTTCCATTTAATTTGTACTCTGTACCTAAAGCATTATTTAATTGATTTAAGATTACTTTTGCTCTTGTTTCATATCCTTCTTTAACTTTCCCATTCTCATCTGTAATTTGTTTTAAATCTTCTGCTAGCTTTTCACTAATTTCAATTTCTGTCATACTACTAGATAATGATTCTTGTCTCGTTTTTGCTAATTCTTCCCAACTTTGTTTTTGATTATCCACTTCTTGTCTTAATCCATTTAATGATGCCTTTTGCTGTGTAGTAGCTACATGATGAGCTGTATATGCTGCAATTAATGCACCTAAAGCTATTGTTGTAAGTCCTATTGGACTCGTTATTGCTGAAAATACATTTGCTAAACCATTTACTGCTGTAGATGTTGAAGTTACCGTTCCTCTTACAACTCCTATTGCTTGTGTAAATGCTCCTATACCCTCTATTGCTCCACCTACCGTTGATGTTACTTTTCCTAATATCATTAATAAAGGTCCAATTGCTGTAACTGCCAATCCTATATTCATTATAAATTCAACTTGTTCATCACTTAAATTGCTGAACCAATTTGCAAGTCCTTCTACTCCATCTATTAGTTTTGAAATATATGGCATTAACTTATTTCCT
The DNA here is from genome assembly GCA_947595555.1 of uncultured Clostridia bacterium. Classification (GTDB taxonomy): domain Bacteria; phylum Bacillota; class Clostridia; order TANB77; family CAG-508; genus CAG-269. The sequence continues at coordinate 22,033 of CANQES010000001.1, forward strand.
ATTGTAACTCCTATATCTTTTAATTTATTTATTGCTATTGAAATTTTACTTTGTAAAGTTTCATATCTTTTATTAGCCTCATTTGTTAATGCTGTATTATCTTCCCATGCTTCATTTCCAAGTTTTATTGCTTTTGACATTACATCGCTTGCGTTAGCAGAACGTAATAATGCATCTCTAAGTCTTGTTTCTGTTATCCCCATGTCATCTAAAATTTTAATTGCACTTTTTCCTTGTTTCCCACTTTTAGATAAACCTTCAACAAATTTCATAATTGCATTTGTAGCATCTTGTTTAAAAGCTTTTTTAAAAACTTTTGAACTCATTCCTGCTACAGAAGCAAAATCTTTTAAACTATCTCCACCTTTTTCAACTGCTAATTGCATATTTATCATTACTTTTGAAAATGCTGTTCCTCCTGCTTGGGCTTCTAAACCTACTGAACTAAGTGCTGTTGCTAATGCCATTATTTGAGATTGGCTCATTCCAACTTGTGTTCCTGCAGAAGCTAAATTCATTCCCATATTAGTTATTTCTGCCTCTGTTGTTGCGAAATTATTTCCCAAAGCAACAATAACAGAACCTAATCTGTTAAAGTCTGATTGGCTCATCTTCGTTACGTTTGCAAATCTTGCTAATGTAGTAGCCGCTTCATCCGCTGACAAATTAGTTGCATTGCCCATATTAATCATTGTTTTTGTAAATTCTAAAATATTATCTGTTTGTATTCCTAATTGTCCTGCAGCTTCTGCTACCGCACTTATTTCTGTTGTACTAGCTGGAATTTCTTTTGACATATCCCTTATGCCTTGTTTTAATGCATTCATTTGTTCTTCGGTACCATCTACTGTCTTTTCTACACCAGTAAATGCTGATTCAAAATCTATTGCTCCTTTAGCAGCAGTTAATAATGCTGTTCCTGTTGCAATGGAAAAAGCAGACAATTTTTTGCCTGCTCCTTCTATTTTATTTCCGCTATCTTTTACTTTACTTCCAAACTCTTCGATTTTTTTACCTGTATTGCCCAGTTGCATTTCTATATCTTTAATTTTTTGATTATAACTTTCCAGTTTTACTTCTGCAGCTGTTAATTCATTTCTTTTCTTTTTGATAGCAGTTGTATTTTTGTTCTCTGCATTTTCTAAATCACTTAACTGCATTCTTAGTGTATTTACTTTATCTTGCTGAATTTCATAAGCATTTTTCAAATATTCTTGTTCAGCTCTAAGCTTTTGCGTACTAGTAGTAGACTTGTCCCATTGTGCTTGAGTTAATTTGAATTGATTGTAATTTTTAGTCATTTCTAAATTAATTTCTTGTAATGTTTTCTTAAAATCTACTGCTCCTTCTTGAGTAAACACTAATCCAACTCTTTTCAGTTCATCAGCCAATGTTCTCTCACCTCTTTTTTAACATAACAGCTCTTATTTTATTTTTTTATAATCTACAATCTATGTTTAAATTCTCTTTTTTGTTTATTTATTATTTCTTCTTTTCGCAAAGAAGGTGTATTTTTAATAACAAAATCAGCTATTTTATTAATATCCTCTAATTTTACAAGTCTCACCGCTTCTCTATATGTTATTAATTCTGGATAATTTGATGCTATAATTGAATATAATAAATGATTTGTCGCACGCATAGATTTTGTATAGCCATTTTTATCTTTTTGCCCTTGCGAATCTTTTCTTAATTGTTCTATTCCACCTTCATAATCTTCTAAATATTCTAATAAAAGTGATGATACTTCTAAAGTTAGTTTTTCTCCTGTTTTTAATTCTATTTCCATTTTTTCCTCCATAAAAACTATTGAATAAAATTTAAAAAAGGCTCTAAATTGATTTTAGAGCCTCATTTTTTAAGCACCAAGTGCAGCTGCACCTGCTAAATCTTCTTTTGTCAAAATTGGTTTTGCAAAAAATTTCTCTTCTGTTAATCCTTCTGGGAAATTACTAGTTTCACTATCTACATAAGCTTTCTTATGTCCTTTTTCTTCAAAAGCATATGCCCTTATTGTAACTGTATCATTCTGCTCTGAAAATGTATCTTCAGAAGTTGCTATATCATCTGTATTTTCTACCAATTGGCATTTAGGATACCAAGCATATTGAACTCCTCCACCAATTTTTCTCACAACTTTTCCAAATGCAAAAAATGGTCTTCTTGAAGGAGCACCAGACAACATTAATCCTCCTGTATCTGAAGTGTCATCTCCTCTCATCTTTGCTAAATCTTCTGGATCAAAAGCTACTGTTTCTACTGCCATATCAATACTAGAAACTTGATTTACTGCTTCATAATCTTCTCCACTAGCTCTTACTGCTGTTGCTTCTGAATTTTCAGTTGTTCCTATATTTTTAACAGTATTACATTTAATAACATCTTCTTCGTAGTTTTCAGCATCATATTCTGCTTTTTCTTCTTTTGTATTAAAACAATAATACATTCCTCCAACAGTTTCTTTTATCATAGGTCTTTTAGTTTTTATTGCCATTTTTCATTCCTTCTTTCTTTTCTTATTTAAAAAGCTTACTATTACCAAGTTTTTAAACCTAGTCTAGTAAGCATTGTTTTATAATATTTTTCTTTATTTATATCCCATAAAGGATATACATGTGGATTTGCATCCATATTTTTAGTCCCATGTTCTACCATAGGTCCATAATATTTTCCCCATCCTACTTCAATTTCATCTTTCTTTTTTCTATAAGAAAAACTTCTTACTAAATGAGTGTAGCCTGCTTTTCGAATTTTTGACATTGGTTTAGGGAGTTTTAATAAATCATTTACAAATTCTTTTGCTCCTAATTCTAAAACATCTATAAAATTTTCAGCATTATCAGCATATTTTTCTATAATATCTGCTAAATCTTTAAATCCTTCATATCCATATGTTTCACTAGACATTCTCTAACACCTCTATTGCAAAAAATGAGTGCCATCTTCTACTTTCAATGTCTTTTTCATGCTCAATGATAGGATGTAAGTCTAATTTATCTAATCTATGCTTTAGTTCTATTATCTCTTTACAACGTGGAAATTCTGATATAACAGATACTTGATATGTAACTTCAGTATTATATTCTGAACCACTCGCAACTAATGGTTTCCATCTAAATTCCCAAAAACAGATTCTAGTAGGAGCTTCTATAACTTGATCTTCTGGAGTACATTCATTTAATGGTACATTAGGAAAAGTTAATATTTTTTCTAATTCTGATTTTGTCATATTTCCCCCTCCAATCTAACACGTGGATATTCCTCTAATGTCAAATCCGTTTGCTTAAATCCATCCTCATTTGTAAAATGATAAGCATTAAATACTTTATGATATTCTTTACCAATTTTAACAACACACAATGAATTTATTTCTTTTGTTTGTGGTATTCTTAATTTATAGGTTATTTTTTTATCTCGTTTTTCTGCATCAAATCTTAGTCTATCTGAAATTGATAATTCTTCAAACCAAATGTCATAACCAGTATCATGTAAATATTCAACTGGGCATGTACCTTTTTGTTTGATTTCAAAAAGCCTAAATTCCCCATCATTGTACGTCGGTAGGTTTGTAATATTCTGCTTGTAATTCACTATATGCTCCTATGTATAATTGTTTAAATTCTGCAAGTTTTTTTCCTCTAGCATACAATACATAATTTTTTAAAAGACTTCTTGCTTTTAAATCAATTTCATAATTTATATCTTCTCCACAAGTTTTATTGATATCATATTGGCCTTCTTTTATATAACCTATTAATGTTTCATCTTTTTCAAATGGGGTTATGTGTTGTTCTCTTCTAATTTCTTCTACTAATTTTTGTGTTTCTAACATAAAAACACCTCTATTCTTCAAGTTCATTTTCTTGACGATTTTCTGATATTTCTTCTTTTAGTTCTGTTTTTTCTTTCAACTTTCTAATTAAAGGCTTTCCAATTTTATTCTTGTTCGTAAGTAATTCTTCAATTCTTTTTTTATTTGTTTTTAGACCTTCACGAGGATAAATATTTTTTCCTTCTACATCTTTCAAATAAATGTGTTCTTCATCTTTTAAGTCTCTAAAACTCTCAATTACTTCGTACTTCTCTTCTTTTCCTTCCATTTTATTTTTCTCCTTTCTTATAAACTAAATGAGCTGCTTATTGCTAAGCTCCTGGTAATTGTTTTAAGGTTAATCCTTCTAATATTAATGTTCTAGTTTCTTTTCCTTCACTCGTAATTTCAAGTGTATTATCTTTGTCGTGAACTTGGAAAACTATTAAACCATCTTTTTCATCTACTGCTACTGGTTTTTGAAGTTTTGCACCAGTCCCCTTTAATTCTACTTTTACTGTTCCTTCTTTAGCTCCTTTTGCTTCTTCAAAGTATAAAGGTATAAAGTTTCCTGTATTTTCTGAACTATCCTTTGAAAATTCAATCCAGTTTTCAATATAATTTAACGTGCCTTTGACATTATCTCCTTCAATACTTAAATTTTCACATAAATCTTGAACTGTTTTTTCGCCTAAATTTAATGAAGTTTCTCCACTTGGTATTGCCACTTTTATTTTCAAAGTGGCTGGACTAGGGTGTAACTGTTTCTGTTTTTACAATTGGTTTTAATGCTTCTAATTTTGTTATATCTAATACAACTGCATCATCATTAGATTTTAATCTTCCATTTCCATATGTTAAAACAGCATATGTCCTTAATTGCTCTAAAAATTTATAGTGGTCACTAAAATCAATACCCATTCTAGAAATACCACAAGTATATTTCTTTGGAATATAGGCAATAGCTTTATTTTCTGGAACAGATGGACTTGCAACATATACAAAGTTTTTATAGTTATCTGCTTTAATATATCCGTTAAAACTTAATACATGTGTAGCTTTATAAATTTTTGTATCTAATTCATTTTGATTTGCAATAATAACTATTGTATCTACATTTCTTTTTCCTTGTCTATTCAATGTTGGTAGAACCTTAGCACCAAAACTATCTGGCCCTAAATCTGTAATTTCTATAGCTTTCTTATCTGGATATACACCCTCTTGTACAGAACCTTTTAAATCTTTTAATAGTCCAATTGGAGCATCTTTTCCATTTCCTGCTATAATTCCTTCTTCGATTCCTTCTTCATTTACTTCCAATAAAACTGTTCTAACAAATTTATCTATCCATTTATATCCCATATTAATTATGGCTTTTGGAACAAACATAAATGCAGAAAGTGATTTTACATCTAAATCTAATGATTCTACTCCTGCTTCTATTTTATCAATAATTGCTCGTGTTAATTTTCCCCAAGTAGCTTTACCACTTCTTTCAGATAAAAACCATTTTTGTACTCCTGCTGGGGCCCAATCTATATATTGAAATAATGGATGTGCTACTTTTAAATCTTCAAAAATATAACTAATTGTTGTTTCAGGTAAATAATCAATTTCTTTGCCTGTTAAACTTGTTGTATCTTCTTGTTTAATTGCTCTATCAATCCATTGTTTTTCAGCTTCTGTTAAAGAACGTAAGCCAAATTTTTTGTCACTTTCTTTTGATGCAGAATATTCCTCAAATTCTTTTTGATATTGAGAAATTACATTTGCATATTCTTGATCTACAATACTTTGTATTGTCTCAATAATTTTTTCTGATTTTTGCTCTGCTGGAGCATCATTTAGTTCCTTTACTAAATCTTCAATTGTTTTCTTTTCAATTTTCATGGTTAAATCCCTTCCTTTTTTATATTTTTTTTGTATTAAAAAAAGACGTCCATGCGTCTTTTTTACTCTTGTTATTAGAATTATTTAATAATCCTATTGGTTTTTCTTTTGGTTTTCCTTCCATAGCTTCTTTTACCAGTTCATCTGCAGCTTGTTTTATTCCTTTTTTTACACAACATACAATTTGTTTAATATCATATTGTTCTGTTTGTACTTCTTCTAATTGTTTTTGTAATTCTTTATTTTTCATTACTAAGTCATAAACAAAATCTGCTTCTAAAGCTTGCATATAATTTTCTTCTCTTTCTTTTGATGTAGAAAATCCCCATTCAAGAGCCTCTTGTGATGTTATCCATTCTTCTCTATCCATTTTTTCTTTGATTTCTTTTTCGGATAAATTTGTTTTTTTAGTATAAATATCTAGAGATGGCTGAGTTATTTTTTCTAAATCTTCTGCAACCTTTTTCATTTTATTGGAATCTCCTTTGGCTTCTGTCCAAGCATTGTGAATCATAAGTAGTCCATTTTCTGGAACTATTCTTTCTTGTCCTGCCATAAAAATAACAGATGCAGCACTACAAGCAAATCCATCTACAATTGTCTTTAATTTTCCTTTAAAGGTACTTAATAATCCGTAAATAGCTAGACCTTCCGCTACATCTCCTCCATAAGAATTTATTCTTACTGTTAGATTTGGAGTGTCCACATAAGTTAAAGCATCTTTCAATGTAAAGGCATCTGTCCTTTCTGGATCCTCAACATTAAACCATCTTTCAATTATGTCTTTTTTTCTTATATCTCCATAGATGTATAGTTCTGTCTCTTGGTCATTTACTTTTTTAAAGTTAAGATAATTGTTTTCCATCTTTATTTGCACCTCCCTTCACATTAGCATAGTTTTTGGTTAAATTATGTTCGTCTGCCCAAGGTTCATCTATCCTTGGCAATCCTAATAACTTATTTATTTCATTTCTGCTAAATCCATCTGCTGTTAACTTATCTATTCCATTTGCAGATTCTATTATATCTTTATGACATATATTAAATTTATTAAATGCTACATACTCGCCTTTTAAATAATCTTCTTTTCCAACTATTCCAATATTAAATCCATCTTCTAACAAAGTAAAATAATGATCTACTGCCAATGTTATAAAATCATTTGTACCGGTAGATTTTTCTGTTTTGCTACCATAAAAAATATCTAGAGGAATATTCCAGTTTTGTGCAACTGTATTGCCTATCCTTAATACTGTTTTTTCAAAATCATCTAAATTTTTATTGTTAGCTTTTTCATTTAAGTTTATCAAATCAAATGCTTCTGACAATAATACTATTGCTTCTTCTTCACTCATTAATCCTTCTGTTATTTTTTCTTTATACTTATCATAAGTAATAGGTTGTTTAGTTTCTATATCCATAATAGTAGGTTGTCCACCAGGAAATTTTAATCTCCATTTTGGTATATTATTTTTAATAAAGCTTTTTGATGTCACATTTAAAATTTTTGACATATTATTTTTAAATTTTTCAGATGCTGTTTGAAGTCCTGTATTTTTTATTGAATAATATATTGAATCATCTATAGTATATTTTTTTTGCATAGGAATAGTGTTTCCATCATCATCAGTTATAGTTACGTTTGAAAAAACTTTTCCATAAAGTATAGAATTACTCATAATAAAATCGTCAGCTACATACATTAGATTATTACCGTTTTAAACCTTTATTAATTAATACTAATGCTGATTTTTCAATAAGTAATTTAGTTACTAATTTATATAAAAATCTTGTCCCATTTTCATTATAATTTGGTTGTAAGTTTAAGGTCCAATATATTTCATTTCTTTTCTCTTCAATTTTTTTTGTATCTTTATTTTGTCCAAAAATCTGTATCTCACATTTTGAAATTGTTTTTGCTATTAAGTCTATTGCATGAGCTTCTGCTAATGTATATATGTAATCAGCATTATTGTTTTCACCAAATAAAATATTAAATATATACTGTCCGTTTTTCATTTTTCTTATCAAAAAACACTTGTCCACCTCCTAACCATAAATAACTTCTTCATCTAATAATTCTTGTACACTCATTGCTGCCACAAAAGCCATAAAAGGATCGTTTTTTCTTAATTTTGGTTCTATTTTTTCATATTTTTTATTTCCATCTTTTCCATCTTTTACAGAAGTATTGTTAATTGCCCATCTCATTATTGCACTATTGCCTATATTTATATTTCCTTCAGCAAATGCTACTTCTATTCTTGGTGCAACTATCGAAGCAATACTTGCTGGATATCTAATCATTCTTACTAAACCATATGGGTTTTGCTTTGTTTCAAGTGAAATTCCAAATTCCTCAAAAATTTCTTTCAAAAAATTATATCTATATGTATCTAAAACAATTTTTTTTACATTATATTTTTGCATTTCTGAAAGAATCCAAAGTATTATTTTTCTTCCATCTATACTTTCATTATCTGTAATTTCAAAGTCTTGATATCCTTCTTGTCCTATATTATCAAATGGAAATTTAATGTCATTATAAAATTTATTTTTTTTACATATCCATGTCTTACATCTCCAAATATATTCTCCATCTTTCTTAAATAAAAAACCTGCTGAAGCAAAATCTCTTAATGATGCAAAATCTATACCTACAATTGCATTTCTGCCTTTTATATCGCCTGTTGCTCTTTCTATTTTCTCATCAGCATTATCATAAGATGCTTTTATTATTAAATCCCATTCTGCAACAGCTTGTTCTTCATCTTGTTGAGGCAAATTCATTCTTTTTGCATAAAATTCTACTCTATAAGATTTCTGTTTTTTCATTTTTAGGTAATCTCTTATCAATTCATTTTTAAGAACTGGCATATATCGTAGACTAGGATTTGCTTGACACCAAACAGTTATATCTATATCATTCTTATCATTAGTTCTTAGAAATTTCTCCATTGGAATATCTACTGTTATTAGGTCATTTATTTTATATATAATAGGTAAAAGACCTAAAGAATTATATTCTCCATTAAGTACTAGTTTTGCCATAGATAATTTTTCATCTAATGGTCCATCTCTAATTGTACCATTTGTAGTAATAGTTACCGTTCTTGCATGTTTTATTTTTCCTAAGCCAGAACTATATACATTTATTTGTTTATAATCTTCATAAGCATGCAATTCATTAAAAATAATCATTCCTGTTTGTTTTCCGTCTTTTGTTTTTGCATTAGCAGTATTATATCTTAAAATAGAATGCGTTATTTTATTTATTACTTCTGTTTTATTCCAATAAAAATATTTTTTCATTATACTCTTATTGTTTTCCAACATGTTATAAACAATATTAAATGAATTTAAAGCTTGTTCTTCTGAAGTCGCAACTATATCTATATGATAATTTTTTACTCCATAATAATGCGTTTGTAAAAAATTTGCTAATGGCATTATCATTCCATCTTTTCCATTTCCTCTAGCCATAACAATTAAAATATCTGGAAATATTACTATATCTGGGTTTTCTTTTTCATACATAAAAAACAATGCATAAGCAAATTTTTGATATGGAAATAGTTTATAATACCATTTTTCACAATATTTTACAGCTTTTTTGAATGTTTCTTCATCAAAAAAAACATCATCTCTCGATAATGTTGGTTTTACTATATTTTTAATTAGTAATTTTATTTCATCATCAGTTTCTTTGGGGTTCTCTTCTACAAATTTTATATATTCTTCTATTTCATTACAACAAATCATCCTCCCCTTCACCACCACTTTCTTCCGGTGTTTTTAATTCTAAGTCTTGTAAGATTTTTAACATTTGTGCATTGGTTTTCAATAGTCTTTCATAACTTTCATTTGGCTTATATGTAGTAAATCCATTTCCACCAGTTGTTTTATATCTAAGTCCATTAATATTAATATCATGTTGTAATCTTTCCTTTTGTTCAACAAAATATAAATAATCCTCAATCATATCATCAAATTGTTTTCCGAATTTATTCTGTGATAATAATTGATCTAGTAAATCTTTTCTGATTAATTCTTTTTTTTCTTGAACATCTTCCTCAAATTTCTTTACTTTTTCCATGTTTTTAATTTTTTCTTCTAAATTTTCTACTACTTTTTCTAATTCTTTTTCCCTTTTGCTTGTTGATTTTGATGTCTTTTTTTTAGTCGCCATTTACATACCCCCTTTACACGCGTAAAAAAACAAAAAAGTTAAACAGTCGTTACCTCACACCCGCTCTCCATAAGCTTCTAATGGCTCCAGATTTTGACCGGGGGTGTCCTTCCTAACATAATTGTATATTTTCTAATTTCTTTAGTTCGTTTGGTAATTCATTTTGCTTATACTTATATTCTAGCTTTGATATTATAGGCTTTCCATCTACATATTGTGTACTTGATATTATTTCTGTTATATCTTTATCCATTAGTTCATCATCCAATATAACTTCTTCACTTTGTATATTATTCTTACTTAATTCTTTTATTATTCTTCTTTGATTATCTATTTCTTCTCTATACTGTTCTATTTCTTCAGCCAAATCTTCTATTATTTGTTTATCACTTATATATACATTATTATATTTAGCAAACATTCTTTGCTTAGTTTCTTGATATCTATCAAGTTCTTTATTTTCTTTCATCTATTTTTCCTCCTCATTTATAGTTAAACATAATAGACCATCTATTACTTCTATTTCGTAGCTGTGGTCTAAATGTTTTATCTTTTTTCCGCTTCTTAAATGTGTTATCAAACAAACCTAATTTTTCTAATATCATATTACATTCCTTTTGTGGAATATTTGATAACAACATTATTGTATTTTGCATTATATTTAATACATTTATTACATGACTTAATTGAGCATTTAGTTTTGAACTTCCTCTAGCTAAACAATTAAAAAACATTTTCATTGATACAACTATCTCTTCTTCATCTAATAAGTATGATGCTGCAATACCATTTGTAAATGTTATTGTTCCAACTTTCTCATTTTCAGTATTCATTTCTTTCAATTCCGCTTCTATATTGTTTACTTTATATGCTTGCATTAAATGTTTTAATTTCAATTACCATCTCTCCTTTGTTAATGGAACTTTTCTTTTTCTCCATCTCCATCTATGTCTATCTTCAATTATTTCATGTGCTTCAAAACTTAAACTTATACAATTGTTTATATCTAAAGCTAAATCTGGTCTTTCTTTAATTGGTATAATATGATGAACTGTATCTGCATTTATTATTTTTATTACTTTTGGAAAATGTTTTCCATCATTCCATTTACCTAAAAAAAATTGACACTTTCCTTTATCTCTTTTTAATACCTTTTCTCTTAATTCGTCCCAGTCTGTAGAATTATAAAATTTATTGGTATTCCCTTTGGCAATTTCTATTTCCCAATTATAATATTTCCTTCTTGCTCTTCTTTGCTTCACTTGATTATCCCTTTCATTATAGGTTTATTCTTCTTAGCTGTAACAATTACTTTTGTTTTCTTTTTATATTCTTCTTTTTCTTCTACTTTTTCATACTCATAACACTTAACAGTATTGTCTAATCTTCTCCTTAATTCTTCTTGACAATACTTGTCCTTTTTACAATTACTACATATTTCTTTTAAAAATATATCAAATATGCTTTCATTTGTTTTCATAGACTATTTTCTCCTTTACTTGTTTATAATCTTGCCTATAACATTACTCCTTAAATTTCAAACTTAGTCTCATATTCTTTTTTATCTTGGTCAAATGCACATTTCTCACATATTCTACGCCCACTTGAATATCTTATTACTCTTTGCCTACCACAATTTATACAATTGTTCCTATCATAGCCTATTTCTTTTCCTAATGACTTATAAAACTCTTTTCTCTCTTTTTCTTCATCTTCCCACATTTCTTCCCAATTAGTCATTAACATTCACCTACATTCTTACTAAATTAGCCTTTTTATATAATTTAAAATTATCAAATAGCCAATTTTCTAATATATCAAAACCTTCATTATGTTCTTCTTCATTATTAGCTACAATTTCTTTATATTCACAAGTTAAAATCCAATCTTTGTTTATAAATCCGTGTTGCCACACTTCACTTTCCCAAGAAGTCCCTCTAAATGTTCTTTCGTTCCAATTTCTTTTATGATTGCATATTTTATAATCTGCTAATTCTTCATTTACTAAAAATGCTGTTGCATAAATTTTATGAGGATATTCATCAAAGTCGCTATACTCCATATATTTCCTCCTCTTTTATCCATTCTCTTATTCCACTTAATTTATACATGAATCTTATTCCATTTACTTTATGATTTTCGCCTTGATATTTTATTGTTTGTCCAAATATATATTTACATTTATACATACTAATCTTTCACTTTCTCTACTAAATTTGCTTTTATTAAATTATTTTGTATTTTATCTATCTCTTTAATTATTTTATTTTTAAATGTAAATTGATACCATCTTAAATTATAGCAAGGAAAAACCAATTCTTTTTTCTTTGGAATTATACATACATAGGCACATTTTCCTAATGGTAAATCATATTTATATGTATTGCCTTGTAAATAAAAACCAAACTTTCCTAACTCTTTCAAATCTACATTATCTTTTATTTTCCACATTTGCTTTTATCTCCTTTAATTGTTTTATTTTTGCTTCACTTGGTCTAGGTCGAAGGAGTCGAACCTTCAATCTCAGGTATCCAAGACCCGCATCTTACCATCAAGACTTGACCTAGATATTAGAACTCACTAGGAAAGTTCCTTTAACAAAAGATTAGAGAGATATTAATTAATTTATAGGAGTGTGTTGTATGGATTTATATATTAACATACCTAGCATAGTTAATGGCATAATAAAAGAGCCTATCTATTCGGTAAGCTCTTTTATTAAAACTGTATATGTGAAAGTTTAATGTCTTAATTTGTCCTTTTAGGTTGATTATTTTTCTAACTCATAGTATAATAGCTTTGTCTTCTGTTCTATCTTCTTTTTTAAATCTTCGGAAAGGAGGTAGCAATGAAAAACCTAATTCGTATCGTCGCATTAGTTGTTATATACTTAATTCTTAAGTTGTTCAATGATTAATGCAAAAGACTAGAGCTACCACTCTAGTCTTTTTTTGTCTTCTTCCAATTTCGTATCGTCCTTCTTGCGAAAAGAGGTTAAATGAATGAATAAATAATAAATAAAGAATTGAGAATTTATTATTATCATATTTAACCTTGACACTTATGTGTCTATATTATTATACTAGAGTTGTTATTAAAAATCAATACTTCTGGGTATATTTTATTAATTTTTTTATTGGGTTTTTTATAATTTTATGCTAATTCTATTACAATTATACCACTTTTATGTTGATTTTGCAAATTTTCATTAAAAAACTAGCTATAAAATAAATCTATAACTAGTCTTCATATTAAATAAAATTCGGAGCCTTTTATTTAATCCTATTATTCTCACTTGGACTTTGGACTGGTTTCTCTCCAGTTGCGATAATTTTACTATTCTTATTATACTATATATAAATAGTAATTAATATAGAATTTTTACCGAATTTATACCGAATTTTTATAGTTTGGCTATTTTTTCAATTGCCTCATCTATTATTGCTTTTATAGTCTCTCCTGTCCTTGTTTGATGATAAATTTCCCAATAAACCCTATTTCCTATATCCTCATATGTATTGCCTTCTATATAATAAGCCTCTAACATTTTTCTTTCTTTGAATTTTAATCCTTCCAGTCTATCGTCAATCGTTTCAACTTTATCTCTTAAATCTTTTATTATTTTCTCTAAAATTTCAATTTCTTTATTCAATTCATTTTTCTTTATATCATTTTTTTCTATTTTTTTGAGCACCTTATTGCTAATTTTATTTTTGCTATGTATATCTTGATTTATTCCATATGCTGATGTTAACATGGTGTCTAGCTCATCATCAGATTTTAATTTTATCCTTGCTAACTTTAATTCTTTTAGTTTAATATTTAATTTTGCCTTGTTCTCTTTGTATTCTTTTAATAATTTAATTAGTTCTTCCTTCGTCATAAGTTTCCTCCTATGCCTTAACATATTCTCTTACACTCTTCTCAATATCTTTAATAGTAATATCATTCCTGTAAAATCTACATGCTCTATTTTTGCAGTATAATTCGTTTAATGCATAACATTGATTTCCTTTGTATGCAAAACAATCTTTGTTGCTTAAATCTCCTAATTTATCTACTACTATTAATTTAACTCCATCTATTACATTAACACTTCCTAATTGCTCCGCTTCCTGTTTTGTTATTTGTATTTCTTTTATTACTTTGCCTTGCAGTAATTGCATTGACATTATTCGTTTCTGTATTTTATCTTTTACATTCAAATTATCCTCACTTTCCTTTCAAAAATTTATATATAACTTGTTCAACAACTCTTAGTGCCTCATAGTTTGTTATAAATCTGCCACTATGTCTGTTTCTTACTTCTGCTCGTATTATTCTTATATCCTGGTTATATTCTCTTCTATACATTTTTGCTATTTGCTCTTTACTTAATCCTTTTCTCCATTTTTCTAGAATTTCTTTTTCGTTCATACTACACCTCTATTGTAGTATGAGCTGTTTTATTATTTTTCTTCCAATAATTCTTGAGCTAAATGTATTTTACCTTGTAAATATTTTGTTCTATTGCTTTCTTTTCCACTTTGATGTTCTAATAATAATTCATATTCTTCTTGAATTTTCTTCAATACATCTTCTATTTTCTTTTTAGGTATTGAATTTTTTAATGCTTTTAATACTGTTTCTATTGCTTCTGGTATCTTCATTATATCTTCAAATTCAGGATTATCTAAATCTCCATAAGTTTTATATTCTTTCGCTATCTTCTTTAAATACACAATTGCTTCCTCTAATTCCATTTTATCTTCGTTCATATTTCCTCCAATCTAGCCTTGCAAGGCTTTTGATTTCCATTTTTATCATACTCAATTGTTGGATGAATATAACTTTGCATTTGTGACGGTTTCCATAGTTCATAATATCTTTTACATTTATTTTGACAAATTGTATTTAAACATAATGTCATATCTTTTGCTACTGGTCTTAAATCTATCATATTTCCTCCTAATTACTTGCCTTAAAATTATATATAGGCTTATTTTTCATATTCTCTTATATTTACTGGTCTAAAATTATTTCTATCTACACCAACATTATGACATAGTTTTCCCAATTCTTGTTCTAATTCTATATTCATTGAATGAATATGTCCATATAAATGAATATATCCGTGCATTTTTCCATTATGTTCTGCTATTGGATAATGAAACATTACATATACTTTGCCATTATATTTTAATTGTTTATAATCGCATATTTCTTCAAATAATGTTCTATCGAATTTCTTATCTTTCAAAAAATTAGAATCATGATTTCCAATTATCAAAACTTTCTTTCCATTTAGTTGTTTTAATATTTCATTGGTTTTTTCTCCCCTATACCAACTAAAATCTCCTAAAACATATACAATGTCATCTGCTCCTACAGTATCGTTCCAATTTTTTATAAGTTCTCTATCCATCTCTTCAATATCTTTATATGGTCTATTTTCATATTGAATGATATTTTTATGTCCAAAATGTAGGTCTGATGTTACAAAAATTTCCATATTGTTTCACTCCTAAATCTTCTTTGAATTTTCTTTCTAACAAGTCAAACTTAACTTTATCTAGTATATCTATTCCTTTTTGATTTATTATATCTTTCTCTGTTATATTTCTTTGCATAAAAGCCTTTGTATCTAAATCTGTTTTTTCTGCTAGAATTGTAGCTTCTTCTTCTGTCAAAATACCTTTTTTTATTTGTATTAAATATCCTTTTCTTTGGGAATTTAAGCATTGTTTATATGGCAATCCTGTAAAATATTCTTTAATAAAATCATTCATTCTTAGAATATGATGTAATTGTTTTGGGTCATATCCGTACTTTTCTATCTTATCAACTATTGTAGGATAAGGGTGTTTTAATGCTTTTAATTTTTCTTTACTCATTCCAGCCATACATCTTAATGTTTGATTTATATTTATATGTGCAATTTCTTCTGCATTATCAAATAATACTTGTGTTATATCTTTGTATTTTTCATTTACTATTCTAAAATCACTAAATAGAGTTTCAACAAAATTTACATTTTGTTTTTTATAAGTTTCAAACATTACTCTAACATCTTTTACATCAATATGTTCGTTATTATCTAATACTAATGTTTTATTTATTGGTTGCTTGTTATATACAAAATCTTCAAATGAAGGTAATACTACTGCTTTTGTATCAATATCTGACATATAATCTTCATCATATACATCTAATCCATAATTTTGAGAGCCTTGTAATGCTAGGAATACTATTTCATATCCTTTTTGTAATAGATAATCATGATGTTCTTGCACTCTTTTCATTATTTTTTCTTCTCTATGCATACTTTCCTCCTACTTTTCACTTATTAAAAAATCATATAATTTCTCTGCTGTAGATAAATCTATAATTGTTCCGTCTTTTTCAGTTATACAACCATCTTCGTATTTTTTGCCATATTCTAAATCATATATCCACCAACTTATTGTATCTACATCATCAAACATTATTTCTAATAGCTTTATTACTATATCTTCATGACATATCATTAAGCTACCTGAATTTGTGAAGTCTGATATTATACAATCTGTACTTTCTTTTATTATTTTATCTATCTTATTTTTTATCATTTCTGTTTCTTCTAGTCTTTTCATTATTCTTATAAATTCTTCTTTACTAATCTTTGTCATGATTCCACCTCCAATAATTTTGAATTATCATATATGTTTCCTATTACTTCTATATCACTATTCCAATATGTAAGTCCTACTGTACTACTATTTCCATTTTGCCTTCCTTGAAACCCATTATCTATCCATTCAACAATATATAATATTTTTTTATCTCCTAATGAAACTATATCTCCCTCAAATATCTTCTTTCCGTTTTTATCTTTTAGTCCTGTGTATTGTCCTACTGTTGTTTCATTAACAAATTGTGAGTTATATTCTTTATCTTGAATTTGATAATATCTTTCTGTTCTTACGTATTGTCCATTTGATTTTTCAATATCTTGATGTCCTGTTTGCCTTAGCCATCCATAAATCCATTTACCATTATCTATTCTTTTCCCTCTAAACCCTATCTCTCTCATATTTCCTCCTACTTAAAATCATTTACTTTTATTTTAACAATTAGCCTTCAAGTAATCTAACAATGCTAACCAACATTCTTCATCACATTTATCGCCATATCCGTAATTTTTTTGTTGTTCTATGTCTCTTAAAATTACTTTTTTGTCCTTTTCAAGTAATAAATGTGTATTATTTCTTATAAATTCACAAGTCCAGTCTACCATATATGTTCTTCTTCCTAAAGCATATCTTACAGAACCTACTAACATTGCACTTATATCTTCTATTTCCCCGTTTATTGTTATTGGAGTTTGTATTTTATGATATTCTTCCATTTAATTTTCCTCCAATCCTAGTTCTTTTAAGGTATATTTTTTATTTTCTTCTAAATCTTTAAAGTAATCTGTAGTATAGTACGTACAAAACCCTGTACCTTGTCCATCATTAAGCGTTATCGTAATTGATTTACTTTCATTAAATCCTTTTTTTATATATTTAATATTAAGGGGAGACATTTTTATATATTGTCTCAAAAACTCTCTTTCTTCTTCTGTCAATAACTCTTTCTTTTCTTCTACTACTTCATATTTTGGTCGTTCTATTTTTAAGATTTGATATTTTTCATTATTTTTTAATTGTTCTATTCGATTTAAATTGTCTACTATTTCTACGTATAATTTTTCTTGAATTTTATACGTAATTCTATCGCCGAACTTGTATATCCATTTACTTTTCCTCTAACTTTCTCCCACACATTGGGCAATAATTTATATTTATTTTCATTTTGTGTCCATACCAATCTATATTAAGTATTTTTTCATGAGGTTTGTCAAAAATACATATATGAGCATTTTTATCTAATGGCTTGTACCAACCATCAAAATCTTCTTGACAATATTTACACATTTACTTTTTCTCCTCTATAATTATTTCTCCCACAGTTTGCATTCCTGCAAATACTGTAAGTGTTCCTTTTTTATTTTCCAATATATCAATATTGTGACTTAATAAATATGGTTTTACTTCACTTATTAACCAATCATAGTTTAAATATTTTCTAATTCTTGTAAAATTGGCTTTATTTCTTCCTATATTCTTAAATATTATTTTCATTTTCTTCCTCTACTTTCTTTTCAAAATATTGTTTTACTTCTACTTTATCTCCTAGAATTAATGGCTCATCTTTTTCAATATTCCATATTGTTAATCCTGCTAATTGTTCTGCAATTTTATCTATTATTTCATTTTGCTTTCTTATTTCTTTATATAACTTAACTGCTTCGCCTTTTATCTCATCTATCATATTTACAGCATAGTTGTGTTCCATTTCTCTTGCTTCTACTTTAAATTCTAATTGTTCCATGTATTGTATAGCACCTTTTAAAATTTCTATATCTTCTTTAAAGTCGTTATTAGATAACCCGCACTCATTTGCTTCCATTGTATTAAATAACATTTTTCTTAATCCTTCTTTTATCTTTTCTATTTCTTCTTTACTCATATTCATTCACCTTCTTTCCAAATATTGTTTTCTATATTTACACATTTTACATATTTCTGCTGCTTCATTTTGTTTTTGAATATAGCCTTTCCAGTATATTGATTCTTTTTCTTGTTCTAGTTCTTTTGTGTATTGTAAAAGTGTTCTTATTGCAGATATATCCTCAATTTCTACATAACAGTCAGCACATATTTTATTTTCTTGACATTCCTTATTATTTTTACAAAATTCTACTATTGAATTACATTTTTCTTTTGCTTTTTCTATTTCTTCTTTACTTGACATCTAATACACTCCTATTCTTTCCATAATCGTATGGCCACTTTAACTCCTGAACATTCTTTTTTTCGTGGTTTTCGTCCTGGTCTCTTTCCTGTATCAGCTATTTTTTTATTGGCTGGACAAGCCCAAAAATAAACTGTTCTTCTTTTTACATTAAAATGTTCCATACATTCTTCAATTGTTCCAACAAATATTTCTTTATTTCCTTTATAAATGGAATACTCTTTTCTTACTTTACTCATTCCACCCTAGCTCCTTTACTTTCCTATTATTTTGAATCCATTAAATTTTGCTACTTGTAATTCTTGTTTTGTTATCCATTTTTGCCATTTACCACATTCGCCACAATATAATCCTCTTCTGGTTCCTTGTATTTCTACAAATAATTTGTTACTGTTACACTTATTACATTTTGTTTGCATATTGTTCCTCCTCAATTTTATATTCTACACTTGCAAAACTTTCTTTTGTTACGCCATTCTTTTTGATATTTTAAAATTCTTTTCTTATTTTTTTGATAATATATTCTTGCATATTTATTTCTTCCTTCTCTTGTAGAATGATTTATTTTTTCTTGTTTGTATTTTCTAAAAGGCTCTTGTTTTAATACTTTAAATCTATGTATTACATTTTCTTTAGGGGTAACCCACTCAAGATTATCAACACAGTTATTGGTTTTATCTCCATCTTTATGATTGATTTCTAAAATTGGTTTCATTATAAAATTTTCTGCAACTAACTTATGAATACTTATTCTTTTCATTTTATTATTTTTATATAAATTTACATATTCATATCCTATATTGCTTTTACATGGTTTCAATCTCTTTTTATATCTAAATAAACTTCTTACTTTTCCTAAATTGCTAACTTGATATAAACCTTCATATCCTTTAACATCTTTCCAAACTTCCTCATATTCTCCAACTTCAATTTTATCTTCCATAATTGCCTCCAAATACACTCAAAAATTGATTTACTATATTATCTGTTGTATTGTCATGTATAAATAAAGGACAATTCCTACAAGTATAATCATCTACAGCTTTATTTTTTAAACTACATACCCAATATTTAGTAGTGTTGCCTTCTATTTTTGCGTGTTTACAAGCCATTGTTACCTCCTATTCCTCTGGCATTTCGTATTTTGGACTACAAATTCCTTCTGGTTGACCCATTTTTAAATTTTCCCAATTTGCATACCTATCAATTATTTCTTGCGTTACTTCTTTTGCTCTTTCTTCTGTTTTATATCCTCCAAAACTTCCGCCACCTACAGACCTTATTTCATATTGCAATCCTTCATCAGTACTAAAATTTTGCTGTATATAAAATTCTAATCTTTGTGTGATTTTTGATTTATCTTGACTAACTATTATCATTTCTTTTCCTCCTTCAATGCTTTATAATATCTTTCTTTGTCTAACTGGTCCTTTAAATCTACTATCTCAATAGCTTGTCTATTAATTTTTTCTTCATATTCTGTATTTTTACACCAATATCCTAATAAAAATCCAAATATAAAAACAATTAAAATTAATAAAAATGTCTTTGCCTTTTGTTCCATTTCATATATTTCTAAATCAAAATTCTTTGTCTTTTTCATTCTTTTATCATCTCCTGTATTCCTAAAATTTGTTTTATTTTTTGTATTGGATCATCTGCATATTTACATTCATTTGTTCCTTTAAAATTAGGATCTTCAAAGGCGATTGCATCCGTAAACATGATTTGCATTTTCCTTGTAATTCTTTATAAAACATCAGCTTCCTCCTTTTTTATAAATCTTCCTTTACAATCTCTTTTTAAATTTGTTTTTCTGAAATGTCCTAAATTGCCTTTATAAATTAATTTATCATCTCTATACCCTTTATCATATCTATCTATAAGAACATGTGCTTTTATTCCGTACTGTTTTTCAAATTCATAAGCAGACTTTTTTTCTTCATATATTACAATTTTTCTAGTTACTCTTTTATTATTTGCTTGTTCTTTCCACGTTGCCCATCTACAATTATTGGGTTCATAATTTCCATCTACATCAATTCTATCTATTGTTAATTTAGATGTATATCCATTATTTATTGCCCAATTATAGAAATTCATGAAATTTGTTAACCAATCTTCACATACTTTTATTCCTCTTTTTCCATAGTTTTTATAAAATTGATTATTTTTATTATTGCATCTGTCTTTCATATCAGCCCATATTTGATAAATTCTTGTTTTTGACAATCCATGTGTTTTTGGCTTTCCCCAGAATTTACTTAAATTTCTTAATTCACATTCTTTTCTATAACAACCACAACTTGTCGTATCTCCTCGTGTCAAATATGTTGTAGGAACTATTTTTTTATTTCCACAATCACATAAACATAGCCATAATTTTTTCCTATTTTTATCAGTTTCTACATATTTTATTACCGTCAATCTTCCAAATCGTTTATTAGTTAAATCTACTCCTTTTATTTTTATCACTCCTTTGCACATTTTCCGTGTTAATTGTGGATAATTCATAAGCTACTCCTTAAATTGTTGGTATATGGTTCATATTTAATTGTTCAAAGCCTTCTTGAGTTATCTTATAAACTGCAACCATTTTTCCTGTATAATTACATTTTTTCTTGTCTACAACTTCTACCATTCCCATTTGTTCTAATTCTGTAAGTCTAGGTGCTGTATAATTTCGCTCCGTACTTGGAATAAGTTGTAAATCAAATAATTCTACTGCTATTTCTTTTGCTGTTTTTTCTCCTGATATAAGTCTATCTATTATCTGTTCATACCTTATTTTTCTTTTTGGTTTTATATCTTCAAAACTCATTTGTCTTGTAAATTCAGTAATCATTTGTTACCACTTCCTTACTTTAGCATCATTAACTCATTAAATAATCCATTCTGTCCTTCTATACTTAATTTGTTATATTCTTCTTCTTGCTTACATTCATTAATAATTTTGATTTTTTCTCCAAACGACTTCCCTTCGATTTTGCTTTTATATTTATTAAATAAAAAAATATAAATGTCTTTATCTAGTCTATTTATGTTGGACACATTAGCTGTCGTTTGTACTGTCATTTGTACTGTCGTTTCTACTGTAAAATTTACAGTATTTATTTTGTATTGATTTGGACTTCCTTTTTTGCCTTTTTTATATTCAAACAACCCTGCATTTAATAAGTTGTCCCTACACCTAATAAATGTTTTTTCACTTTCAATTTGCATAATGCTCATTAATCGATGGTTATCTACTGTAACCCATTCGCTCCACCCACATCTGTTAAATAATGATATTAACTTATACCATAATAACTGCGATGAGATTGGCAAATAGTTAGTTTCGAGCCATCTCTCAAAGGCATTAATCAAATCTATGTATGTCATAATGTTCTTCTCCTTTTGTAAAATATAAGGCTAGTTTTATGCCTAGCCCTGTTGTTTATTCATTAATTAAAATTGTATTAAATGAAGATACTAAATAAACTTTATCATCTTCTGTAATTATTTGAATTTGTTCTCCCTCATAATCTGTCCATGTTTTTACATTAAGTTCTAATTTTTCATTATTCATATACACTATAGCTTTTTTATATGTATAACTTAAATCTACTGCCGTTTTATTTCCTACTGTTCTTGCAAATATAAATTTATATATTCCAAATCCAAACATTACTACCGTTATTAAAATAATAATTATATTAAATATTAATTCTCCATCAATATATCCTTTTTCGCTTTTAATTTTTTTTAACATTTTTATTCCTCCTTTAAAGAACTTTTTCCTATAATTTTTATAAATTCTTCTCTTGTATGAGTTTTCTCAAATTCTTTTTGAGTTTCTAGCTTTAATTGTTTAAGTATTTCTTCGTTTGAATGACATTCTCTGCATAACATTTTTACAAATCCATTTAATATACTTCTTTCTCTGTTACTACCTCCAAATACCTCATGAGGATCTAAATGCTTAAACTTTCTATGACAATACTCACATTCTCCATATTTAACAATTTTTTTGTCTCTTTGTCTTTCTAGTTTTGCTAACTTACTACTTTTCTTTTTAATCTCTTTGACTTTTCTTTGTTTCTCTTTGACTTTTGGTTTTGGGCAAGGATAAAAGCTATTACTTAAATCTTTTATTATCATCTTTTATCCCAACTTTCTAACAAACTATTTATCTCTTCTGGTGTTTTTGTTTCTATCCCATACATTTGGCAGTCTTGTACTACTCCATCTATAAGCCTACTCATTTGTTTTGTATTAAATGAACTTGACCCATAATAAGCATTTATTATTTTAAATTCTGTATTTCCTATTATTTCTGTATCAAATATTTCACAAAACCAAGCTATTCCTTGAGATGTCCACATTTTTTCAAATGTATTAACATTGTCTTTTTCTATTCTAAATCTTCTAAAAATACCTAATTCCTTTACTCTACGTTTATATTCTTCCTTAGTATCTATTTCTGCTAATTCGCATAATTCTTGTAGTAACTTCCAAAAATAATTATTTGCATCTAAACTTCTTTTTTTTCTATACTTCTTTAAGTCAATATTTAGCTTATTTTCGTTTTTTAACTGTTCTACTATCTCTATTTCCTTTGTATCTAAAAGTAAGCTTATTTTTGGTTTTCGTGTCTCATAATCTATATTTATATCTTTTATAATTCCTGTTGTTTGCATATTTACAACCTCTTTACATTTATTCTTGTTTCATCTCTTGCCGGAACTAAATATTCTTTTTTGTGTATAATCTTTTTTTCAAAAATATATTTATTGCTTAATACTTTTTGTCTATTGCCAATAGCCTTTTTAATTTGATTGTTTACTTCTGTATATTCTTGATAATATTTTGATAATTCTTGCTTTTTGTCTACTAATTCATCAAGTTCCCCTGAAACATCTACATCTGTTTCTACTCTTTTTATATTAGCAGTACATACATGAGCTAAATCGCAATATTCACATACACTTATATCTTCACAACTTTCTGGTAACCTTTCTTCTTCTAAACATTTATATATTCTTTCTGCTTTTTGTAGTAGTTGTTCTGCAAAGTCATAATCAAATTTTACCTCTATTAATTTTATTTCACCCGTTAATTTATTACACAAAGCAAAATATCCTTTCTCTTTACCAAATTGGAACATATAAATATATAATTGAGCAGGATATGCTCTGACATAATATTTTTTACTATTTAAAAAGTCTTCTACTGAATTTAATTTTTCCCATTCTTGTGGACTCAATCCTTTTACTTCTACAGGATAAAATTGTCCATCTTCTAGTTTTATTCTTAAATCTTCCCTTCCAGTCACAAGAGGTTTTTCAACCTTCCATGCTCTTACTGTTGGAGTTATAACTTCAAATCCTGAATCTTTTAAAGTTTGTATTACATATTCTTCTATCTTATTTCCTAAATCAAAAATACATTGAGTTGTCTCATTATAAAGTTTTTTATCCTCCCAATTTTTTATAGATAAATATAAATATCTTTCACAAGGATGTCCTATATTTGAAGCTCTTAAATTATTGCAAGGATATAATTTAATTTTACTTTGTTTGTTCTCCTTTATTTTGTTGTTCATTTCCTGTATTTCCATCTAACTCTCCTTTCTTAGCAAGAGCTTGACATTTTCTACATAATTCCTTTTTGTAATTTGCTCTACTATAACTTGCTTCTTGTGATGTTATATTTTCACCACAATGTTCACATTTAAAATTACCTGTTACTGTAGTTGATGCATTTTTACTATTTCCTTTAAATCCATACCCTCTCATTTTGTTGCAATCTAATCCAGCATTTGCCATATCTTCTACTGTTAAATTTCTTAACCCGTGGCAATATTCTTTTTATTCCATTGTTAATGCAATTTGTATAAGCTGATATCTTTACATCTCTTTTATCGATATCTTGTGGTTTCTTAGCTATTTTCCCTTTTTCTTTATCTTCTTTTCCTGTAAAAAACTCATCTTTACTACTTCTGCTTCCTGTTGCCTCTATGCTTACTCCTCCCATAGTAAATTTGCCTTTATATGTATATGTAAAATGTCCGTCTGTTTCTGTTTCTAAAATAGGCTCACTTATACTCCAACCTATTCCAAATAATCTTGCTACCTTGGTTGCTCCACTTTCTTGCAAATATGGAACTCCTCCAATTAAAACCCAGTCATTCTCATTTGTTATTTTTAATGATGCACTCATTATTCTTTTAATTGCCTCTATTCTTCTTTCTGCCTGTTCTGCCATTGCTAATAAATTATCATTACTAAGCATACTTATTTCTGTATCCAATTCATTTGTATTTACTTCTACTAATTCTTGATTACTCAATTCCATTTTCCTCCCTCCATTTATCATCGTAATAACATTCTTCTGCAATTAATTCGAAGATGTTTCCTTCTTCGTCATTTTCTATGTAATCTTCCATAAAAAAACGTTCTCCTTCTTGACTTCTACTTCAACTTTGTGTATAATTAAAATAGAAATCATGTATTTATATATGTTTTTTGTTTGAACTAGTATGTTTGTCCGACGTCTAGTTCTTTTTTATATAAAATAGTTTTTATTTTATTTTTTAGATTCTTTGTACTGTTATAATCTTGTTCTTTCATTAAATTATCTATTGCTAATATTTTTCTATGATTACGATAATTTTCAATATGTTCGTCTTCTATCTCATTTCTTAAATCTTGAATACTTTCTTCTTGTCTTCTAATTTTCATTTTCAAGTCTTCTATTTCTCTCTCTTTTGCTTTTAAAATTTTGTTATGCATTGTTCTTGTAATAAAAAACATATTCCTCATTTCCTTTCCTATTTACAATCTTTACAATAATAATGTCCTTGTATGTTATATAATGTTGTGTTTTTACCACATTTTTCACAAAGTATTTTTCTACTCATCATTGCAGCTCTTTTTGCTTCTTTTAATTGATGGGATTTACTATTCTTTTTTGGCTGTCTATTCAATACCTTGGCTACTGCACTCATATGTCCCATTTTTATTTCCTCCTTTCAAACTTCTTAATCTATAATTCATTTTAAATAATGTTAATAACATCTGTTCATGTACTTTTTTCCATTCTGCAATATCAATGCATTCATTTAATAACTCTTGATAATGTTTAATCATTTGTTTTTCCTCCTATATTTTATTTGTAAACTGTTATGTGCATAAATCCATATACTAACATGCTTGTCCACATTGCATAAACACTCATGTATAACATTGTTTTTAAAAATATTTTTTTAAGCTTTCTCATTTGTTTCCCTCCTTCTTATTTTTCTTTTACCTTTGCTATTATTTCTATATTATTTTTTTCTGCTACTATATCTGCTAATGTTTGAAAAAATATTTGTGCGTGTTCCAGCGTAAATTTTGTCTTATCTTTATTTTCCAAGTTCACCACCTCTCTTAAAAATATTCATATAACTTGTACTTCTTTCTAATTTATTTTGTGTGGTATGTCGTATTTTTGTTTATTACTTGCAATTCTATGCACCTCCTTGTATTTGAAGAGTAATACATTCCTTTGTTTGTATTACTTTTGAGCTAGTAGGCTTGCTGTTTACTGGCTCTATTCTTTTTATTGTAGTAACTTTATCTTTTTCATAGATAATTGTATCTATTATTTTTCCACCGTTATCAATGATTTTGCTTATTTCCTCTTTGTCTTTTTTCATTATTTTATATGCCTCTTTTTGAGTTATCAGTTCCATATTCCCTCCTTATTCATTAGATTTTTATCACTTTTAATTTATTTTTTATCATTTGTAGAACTTATTGTACGTTGTGTTGCTAAAAAAATTTGTACAATAGGTACTCCAAGAATTTCAGCAAATACTGATTTAGCTTTATCACTAGGACTTCTCTCTCCTCTTTCTATCATTGAGATATAATCCTTTGAATATCCGGATTTCCTTGCCAGCTGTTCTTGTGTTAATTTACTTTTTATCCTTAATTCCTTAAAAGATAATTTTTTCATTTTTCTATCTCCTTTCGTACTTTTTGTTCGTTTGTAATTGAATTATATAGTACAATATGTTCTTTGTCAATACTTTTTTGAAATTTTTTCTTAAAAATTTTTAAAACTATTGAAACTCTAAGAAAGAAATTTGTACAAATTGTTCTGTTTTTCTTTACAAAACGTACTATTTGTTATATAATGTTTTTATCAAATTAAAAAGGAATGATTTATTTGAATAGATTAAGAGAATTAAGATTAGAAAAAGGATTATTACAATCTGACATATCAAAAATTATAAATAAAGGAGAAAGAACGGTAGGATTTTACGAAACTGGAGAAAGAGATATGGGAACAGAAACCTTATCAATTTTATCTAATTTTTTTAATGTTTCTATAGATTACTTGTTAGGAAAATCAGATATAAGAAACCCTGAAAAAATTGATCATGATAAAATAAATATTGGTTTAAGTAAAAAAGATTATAACCCACCTACCCCAGAGCAGCAAGAAAAAATCGAAGAATTTGCAAAATTTGTACTAAAAGATAATTTAAAAGATAAGGAAGATAAAAATAAATGAATTTAGAAAATTTATATGATTTAGCTGAAAAAGAAAATGTTAAAATATATGATTTTTATTTTGATGAAGATATAAATGGAATGTTTTTAAACTATGATAAGTTAAATGCAATTGCTTTAAACTATAAAAATATTAGAAATAGCCAAGAAGAAAAATGTGTATTATCTGAAGAACTAGGTCACTATTATATGGATGCAACCTATAATTATACTAATATTGATAAAATTATCTTTGACAAACAAGAATATCGTGCTAGAAAATGGAGTTATTATGCGCTTATTCCTTTTGAAAAATTAAAATTAGCCATCTTAAATCGGAATTGATACTCTTTATAAATTAGCAGAATATTTTGAAGTTACAGAAGAATATATGAAAAATGCATTAAAATTTTATGAAGGAAAATATGGTCTTATTTTTTAATTAAAAAATTTTAATATATATAATAAAGGGGATTTTTAAAATGAAAAATGAAAACGAATTAGAAACTAAAACAATTAAAAATAATTTTTTTAAAGACAAGAAAAACATTGCTATAATAGTACTTTTATTCTTATTGTTTTGTGTTTCTTGTGCTTATATCATGCCCACAGATGTTTCTAGATATGAAAATGAACTTACTGAACTCAATAATCAAATAACATATTTACAAAGTCAAATTAACAATTTAAAAACAGAAAATGCTACTTTAAAAGAAGAAAAAACAAAATTAGAAAAAGATAAAAATAATTTGGAAGAACAAAAAAATACTCTTGAAAGCGAAAAACAAGAATTAAATAAAAAAATAGATGAATTAGCTAAAGCTAAAGAAAAAGAAGAAAATTCCGCAACTTTAGCTAAAAGTTCTTCTTCTCAATTGTCAACAAGTGCTACAGTAACCAATTCTCCTTCTACAAATACGAGTTCATCAGCCAACAACAATAATTCACAAATGGTATGGGTTGGGAATACTGGTACAAAGTATCATAAACAAAATTGTAGAACTTTAAAAGGTAACGGACACCAAATAACACTACAACAAGCACTTGCTGAAGGTAGAGAAGCTTGTAAAGTATGTTATTAATTTTTTAAATAATAATATATTCCCCATCAACTTAATAGAAAATTTATAAATAAAATATATCAATTATTAATATTTAAAAATATAAAAAATAAAAGGAGAATAATTATGCAATGTAAAAAATGTAAAAAAGAATGTATGGAAAATGAACTGACAAATGGTATATGTGCAGATTGTTTAATTGAAAACAATAAAGGAACTGTAAATACAAATTCAAATGCAAATGCTATAGGTTGCTTGGTAGCTTTTATATTCATAGGTGCAATTTGTTTTTTTATTTGGAATGGAATTGGCAGTATTTTTAATGACACTAAAACAGACGATAATTCAGGAACTCCAAGTAATATAGAATTGATGTCTTATGCCCAAACTGTATTAGATGATAATTTAAGTAATCCAAAATATTCAAGTAATAAAAATGACTATAATTTTGTAAAAACAGGTTTAAGATATAAAATAGAAGGAAAAGTTAATAATGAAAAATTTTGGCTAATAATACAATTTACAGATGACACATATAAAGAATATGATTTAATATCTTTGCAAATTGGAAACAAAACAATTAAATAAAAAGAAAAGTTTGTAATTTTAACAAGCCATAAAAACAAAGCTATTAATAAAAAAATATGAAACACTATAAAACTAATAAAAATGTATTACTTATAATAAATTTGTTAAAGAATTAAAACAATTAAAAAATAGATAACATACTCCCCACCAAAGCTAAATAATTCAATATAAATCCTAGTATAAAAAATAAAATTTGACATATTTTATAATATGTGTTATTATAATTATAGCTAGCAAATAACCAGTCTAGTAAATGAAAAACACATAAAAAGACTAGGAAGCCTGAACAATTTCCTAGTCTTTTTTCTATGCTATTTACTTAATCTCTTTATTATGTAATAAAGTATTATAAGTTTTAGCACGTCTAACCAGTTTTTCAATGAAAAACACCTCCTTTCTACCTTTTGGAGAAAGGCACGTTTACTATAACATTATTAGTTCTATTTTGTCAAATTTGATAATCAAAAATAGATAATGTATTCTGCGACCAAACTTCATACATTACCTATTCTCTATCTACTTGTATAAGTAGTTTATAGTTGTATTATACAATATTAAACCTCTTTATACAAGTACCAAAAATTTGTTTAAGGAGGTTATTTTTGCGTGAAAGATAATATAAATAATAATATGAATAATTTTAATAAAAAAGCTGAAGAAGTTGCACTCTACATCCGTGTCTCAACAGAGGAACAAGCCTTAAATGGAGATAGTCTAAGAACACAAAGAGAAGAATTAACTAAATATGCTCTTGCCAATGGTTTTCATATTTATAATATTTACGAAGACGATGGCTTTTCTGCTACTAATCTTAAAAGACCTGCATTGCAAAGAATGTTAAAAGACGTAGAACAAAATAAGATAAATAGAATACTTATAACAAAACTTGATCGTCTATCTCGTGGAGTTAGGAACTATTATAAAGTTTTAGATGTTTTAGATGAACATGATGTATTTTGGCAAACTATATTTGAAAAATACGACAGTTCAACAGCCAATGGTAGACTACATATTAATATTATGCTTTCTGTTGCAGAAAATGAATCCGCTCAAACCTCTGAAAGAATTAGGAGTGTCTTTAAAACAAAAATACAAAGTAAAGAATTGATAAGTGGCAAAATTCCTATTGGCCTTAAAAAAGATGATAAAAGAATGATAATAGATGAAGACAAAAAACAAGTTATTTTAGATGCTTTTCAGTTTTATAAAGAAACAATTAGTGCATATCAAACTTTTCAAAAATTAGACCTAAAATACCCAGAATTACAATTAAATTACATGAGAACTTATCGAATTTTAACAAACAAACTATATGTAGGAATTAAAGAAACTCGATATGGAGATATAGAAAACTTTTGTCCTGCAATAATAGACATTAATACATTTGAAAATACTCAAAAAATGTTGAAGAAAAATGCCAGAAAACAAAGTCATAATAATTCTGGTGGATATATTTTTCAAGGCATGTTAAAATGTGCTGAATGCGGATATACTTTGGGTGGCAAATTTTATGCTAAGAATTTAGAAAGTTCTAAATATTACTATATCTGCAAACGTCATCATTTATCTTTGAAATGCAGTTGTAATACGAATTTTAATGAACAAAAAATTGAGCAGAAACTTTTAAAACAATTTATTCCTCAACTTGAAAAGTATATTTCTAATTATGAATACAAACAAAATAACGTTAAAAAACTTAATTTTTCAAAGGAAATTAATTCTGTTGAATCTAAATTAATTAAATTAAAAGATTTATATATAAGAGATTTAATTAGAATAGATGATTATGAAAATGATTATAAAAAATATGTTTCTCAGTTGGAAAATCTATACAAAGAACAAGAAAGCATTGAGACAGACAAGCCAAAAAACAACATAGACATATTAAAATCATTCTTAAACCAAGATATTTTAACTATATATAATAATTCTTCTAGGTTAGAAAAAAGACGATTATGGTTATCTGTAATTGATTATATTGTAATAGATAAGGATTATAACATGCAAATATTTTTTATTTAACTATTTTGGTACTTTTTTCTACTAACAGAAGACAATCGTGACGTTATTTATGGAGTTGTAAAAAATTGTTTTAAAGATCCAGTATGTGATGCTGTTGTAAAATTAGTGGAAGTTGTTTATGAACATGGAAAAGAAGAAAGAAGACCAATTGGGCACACTTTTACAGATAAAGAGGGTGAATTTGTATTTGGACCTCTTTGCCCAGGAAAAGAATACGCTATCCAAATTTGGGTAAACGACACAAAAAAAATTAAAATTTGTGCAAAATGTCATCATGAAGGCAAATGCTTAAAAGGTGAAAAATGCGATAAATGTGACTGTTTTATCGATGACTGCGAAAAAGAAGATTTTTGTGAAAAACCTGAATGTGAATAACAAATTAGAATATCAAGAAAGGATTTGGGGACGGCCCCATAATCCTTATTTTTTTCAAAAAGAAAGGATTATGGGGCCGTCCCCAAATCCTTAATTTCCAATATTATATTTGGTTTCTCAATTTTTTCTTCTTTTATCTTTACAATTTGTACAAAATATTTTTTTGCTTCTTCTAATTTTTGCATGTCATTGCTATGGATATATGCTAAAACATCCCCTCTTTCTATTTTATCTGCTATCTTTTTTGTTAATACCACTCCCACTGCTGGGTCAATCTCATCTTCTTTTTTTTCTCTTCCTGCTCCTAGCATGCCTGCCAATCTACCTATTTCCTTTGCATTAATGTCATGTATATATCCACTTGTTTGGCTATAAATAGGTTCGATGTATTTAGCTTTTGGCAATTTATCCAATTTTTCTATATATGAAATATCTCCACCATGTCTTTGTACAAGCTCTATAAACTTATTATAAGCTTTACCATTTTCTATATTCTCTAACAATTTATTTTTATTTTCATCTAGATTTTCACCTTTACCTGCTAATAAAAGCATTTGACTCCCCAAAGCTAATATTACTTCTTTCAAGTCTTCTGGCATATCTCCTTTAAGACATTTAACAGCTTCAATTACCTCTAGTGAATTTCCTACGGCAAACCCTAAAGGTTCATCCATATTTGTCAATACGCAAACTGTTTCTCTATTAGCTAATTTTCCAATTTTAATCATTGTATTAGCAAGTTTTCTTGCATCACCTATATTGCTCATAAAAGCACCTTTTCCTACAGTTACGTCTAATACTATTTTTTGTGCTCCACTTGCAATTTTCTTACTCATAATACTAGAAGCAATTAATGGAATATTTTCCACACATGATATTGCATCTCTTAAAGCATATAATTTTTTGTCCGCAGGAGCTAAATTTTGAGTTTGAGAAATAATGCTAATACCAATTTCTTTTACATTTTTTATAAATTGCTCCATAGATATTGCTGTTCTATAACCTGGAATTGACTCTAATTTGTCTATAGTTCCTCCTGTAAAGCCAAGTCCTCTTCCTGACATTTTCGCTACTGGCACTCCAAGAGAACTAATTAATGGCAAAAGAATAAGTGAAACCTTATCTCCTACTCCTCCTGTTGAGTGCTTATCCACAATTACTTCTCCCAATGTAGACATGTCTAATGTCTCTCCTGAACATGACATAGCTAACGTTAAATCCGTTGTTTCTCGATCAGTCATTCCATTTAAAAATATTGCCATTATCAATGCGGCTGCCTGATAATCCGTTATATCATTTTTTGTATAACCATCTATAAAATATTTTATCTCTTCTTCTGTTAATTCTTGCTTATCTCTTTTTTTTGCTATAATATCTAAAATATTCATTGTTTCATATCTCCCATTATTCTAAATAAAATGACTTGTAAAACTTCTTCTATGAATTGGCGTTAATCCATATTCTTTTATGGCCGAAATATGCTTTGCAGTTCCATACCCTTTATGCTGCTTAAAACCATATTGCGGATAAATTTCATCCCATTGCCTCATGATTCTATCTCTAGTTACTTTTGCTAAAATCGATGCGGCAGCTATATTATAGCATTTTGCATCTCCTTTTATAATAGATTCATACGGAATACCTTTTGTATCAATGTGTGTTAAGGCATCCACTATAATTAAATCTGGTTTTATATTAAATCCTTCAACTACTTCTGTCACACCTTGTTTAGTTGCATTTAAAATATTTTTTTCATCAATAATATCCTGCCCTATAATTGCAATTGAATAACTAATTGCTTCTTGTATAATTAAGTCATACAGCTTTTCTCTCTTCATTTCTGAAACTTTTTTAGAATCATTAACTCCTTCAATCATTGAATCCATTGGCATTATAACTCCCGCTACCACTACTGGCCCAGCTAGAGGTCCTCTTCCCGCCTCATCAATACCACATATTTTTTGACATCCTTTTTCATATAAACTTTTCTCTATTTCTTTTAGCTTTGTTAATCTCTCTATCTCTTTTTCCTTCATTTCTATATTCCTTTATATATCTAAATTTTTAATGTCTTCTAAAGAATGATATTCTTGATTGTCTTTTTTATATCCTTTAGAATTATATACTTCAATTGTAGCTTTATCTATATCATATTCTATAACATATTCTCCATCTTTTGAATTTGATTCTATTTTAGGCATTCCCATTTCTTTCAAATGTTCTTCTCCCAATTTATAGTAAAATACAAATTCATTAGCATTTGTAGATATAATATAATTTGGTTTTGTATTTAATTCTTCTCCTTTTAATTCCGCTTTTGCAATATCTATTCTTTGCTTTTTTTCATCATCTGTTCCTATTCCTAATTTAAAATTTGCATTTTCAACATATTCCCTGGCTTTAGCTTCAATTAAAAGCATATTAGTTCTCATTTCCTCTAATTTCAATCTTGCTAAAGTTTTTCCTCCACTACCAATTCCTATTCCTGCCAAAATTAATAATAAAATTACTGTTATAATCAAAGCAACTATTGTTATACCTTTATTATTCATATCTATTCACCTCATTTTTTATATTATATATTCTAATTATAACATTTTCAATACAAAGAACAATTTTTTTTCACACAAATTTCACAATTCTATTGTATTATATTAGCATAATAGGTTATTATATTAATAAATATTTTTAGGAGGTTTCATTAAAATGGACGAAAATAATAAAAATTTTAAAACAGTACAAAATCCAAATACATATAAAACAATTTATCAAAATGAATCAACTGATAAATTGAAAATTGGATTTGGAAAAGGAGTATTATTACCTTTTCTTAGTGGAGTTGTAGGATGTGCTGTAGTACTAGGTACTTGTTTTGGCATACCTTCCATCCGCTCTCAGATATTAACTAGCAATACAGTTAATAAGACAAATAGTAGCAATACTCAAAATTCAGGGTATATAAGTCAAACATCTCTTTCTAATTATTCTGATACTTCTATATACGCTGCCAACAAAATTCTTCCATCTATTGTAGGTATAAAAGTAGAATATAATGTAAGCTCTTTATTCTCTATGTTTGGTAAAACTCAATCTTCTACTGCAACAGCTAGTGGCTCTGGTATTATTATTAGTGATGATGGATATATTTTAACCAATAACCATATTGTTTCTACTTCTTCTGAAGAATCTTATTATGAAGTTTCAGAAGCTACAAAAGTTACTGTTACATTATTTGGTGATGAAACAGAATATGAAGCAAAAATTATAGGAAAAGACGAACAAACAGATTTAGCAGTTATTAAAATTGAAAAAACAGGTCTTTCTAAAGCCGAATTTGCTGACTCTGATAATATAAAAGTAGGCGAATTTGCTATGGCTGTTGGTAATCCTTTAGGCTTACAAAGTAGTATTACTTGTGGTGTTGTTAGCGCTGTTAACAGAGAAGTTACTGATTCAGACGGAAAGAAATTTACTTTAATTCAAACTGATGCAGCTATTAATTCTGGTAATAGTGGTGGTGCCTTAGTTAATAGTGATGGTAAAGTTATTGGTATAAATACCTTAAAACTTTCTGGAACAGGTATTGAAGGTATGGGATTTGCTATTCCAATTAATTCTACTACTGACATCACTTCACAACTAATTCAATATAGCAAAGTAAAAAGACCTTATATAGGAATTTCAGGCATGGATTTAGATGAAAAAATGGCTAAAGCCAATAAATTAGTTGTTGGTGTTTATGTAAAAACTGTTGATGATTTCTCTGCTGGTGAAAAAGCTGGTATTAAAATTGGAGATGTTATTATCGAAGCAGATGGCAAAAAAATTACCAATATGGATGAACTAAACGAAGTTAAGAACTCTCATCAAATTGGAGATGAAATGAAAATTAAAGTAAATCGAGATGGAAATGAAAAAGAATTAACAATTGTTTTAGGTGAACAGCCTTAGTTAATAAAAAATATATAAAGAACCTTCCATAATAATATAATGGAAGGTTTTATATATATATCTTTACTCAAACAGTTTTATTATGTCTTCTTTTGAAAGTTGATTTATAAACTTTTCTTCTGTTGAAAGTATCTGTTTAGAAAGCTCTGCCTTTTTTTCTTGTAATTTATTGATTTTCTCTTCAATCGTATTAGTAGTAATCAATTTATAAACCTGAACACTATTTTTTTGTCCTATTCTATAAGCTCTATCAGTAGCTTGATTTTCACTAGACACATTCCACCAAGGGTCATAATGTATAACAACATCCGCACCAGTTAAATTTAAACCTGTTCCACCTGCTTTTAAAGAGATAAGAAATACCTTTATAGACTCATCTTTATTAAACTTTTCAACCATTTCTACTCTTTTACTAACTTGTGTACTTCCAGTTAATTTATAATATTTGATGTCTTCTTTTTTTAATTTTTCTTCTATTATTGAAAACATTGAAGTATAAGTTGAAAACAATAAAATTCTATGTTCTGATTGTATTGCCTCTTTAACAATATCCATACATTGATTTAACTTTCCACTTTCTCCATTGTAATTATCAATAAATAAGCTTGGGTGACAACATATCTGTCTTAGCCTTGTGAGTAACATCAATATTTTAAATTTACTTTTTTCAAATCCATTTTCACTTAATTGTTCTGCTACTTCTTTTTTAGTTTGAGCAAAATAAGAAACATATAATTTTCGTTGTTCTTCAACCATTTCGCTATTCATAACTGTTATATTTTTTTCTGGTAACTCTGTTAAAACATCTGTCTTTACTCTCCTTAAAATAAATGGATTTATCATTAATTTTAATTTTTGCAAAGCTTGTTCATCATTATCTTTTAGAATTGGTATCTCAAACTTCTTTTTAAATTTATTATAATTATACAAATATCCCGGCATTATAAAGTCAAATATTGACCATAGTTCTGATATTGAGTTTTCTATTGGAGTTCCTGTCAAAGCAAATTTTGTCTCTCCTATTAAGTTCTTCAATGCTGTAGCATTTTGCGTTGTAAAATTTTTAATGTATTGTGCCTCATCTGCTATGATATATTTAAATTCTTTATCTTCATATTCCAAAACATCTCTTTTCAATGAATCATAAGAAGTTATAATTAAGTCATAATTTTTATAAGATTCTATTAAATTTTTTCTAGTAGCTAAGTCTCCTTTGATTGCTAGAACTTTCATATCTTTTGCCCATTTTTCTGCTTCCGCTTTCCAGTTTAACACTAGAGAACTTGGACAAACTACAATTGATGGTTTTATATTTTTAGTTTTTAATTCAGAAGATATTAACGCTATTACTTGAAGAGTTTTCCCTAATCCCATATCATCTGCAAGAATTCCACCCAATTTGTAATTTTCCAATACTTTTAGCCATTTATATCCTGTTTTTTGATAATCTCTTAATATCCCTTCAAATTTTTTACTTATTTTTATATTTTCAGAAAAATTTTTATTTTCTATATTGTTAATCAATCTTGTAAAATCATCATTTCTTGTTGTATTTATTGTTCTATTTTGATGTAACATTTTTTCTAAATACATACTTCTATTTGCTGGAATTTTTATAATTCCATTTTCTAATTTATCATAATTCACATCCAAAATATTTTGCACATCATTTAAAAATTCAATATCTTCATTTTTTTCTAAATTTAGATAATCCCCATTTTTTAATTTATAATATTTTTTCTTGATATTATAACTCTTCAAGATATCTTTTACTTCATCTATGTCAACATTAATTTTAGACATATCTAATTCCAATAGTCCATTATCTAACTTAACAGATACATTGGAGATTTTCGGATTTTTTATTTTTTTATTTTTAAATTTATCTGTTACTAGAACTTCAAAATCATTCATATATTTTAAAACTTTTTCAGATAAAAATTCATATATGTCATCTTGATTTTTTAAAACAAAATATGTCTTATCTCCTACTAGCTCAAAACCATCCAGACATATTCTCTTTAAAACATTCCTCTCTTCTATCATATTCCTTACTATATTATTTTCTAAAACATATTGTTTATAATTATTATCTAATATGTTAAATTCATAATCTGCATAGCAAAACTTCAATTCCATTGTTATATTGTCTTTTTCATCCAAATCCAAATAAATTTTTGATGCTAATTTATTGACTAAAATTGCCTCTTTAGCTACTTCTGCTGGAAGACTCTCTGTTTCAACAAAATCCATGATGTCAGACATAACATACTTCTTAAATTCTTCTATTTTGTCTTCTGGTACTAGTATGTGTTTATTAAATCTAAACATTTCTAATATCATTTCTAAATGTCTATCTCTATCAAATTTATATATGCCATTTCTATAGAAAATATAAATATTTTTAGGTGATTCTACATAATTATAATTTTCTAAGTTAATATTTATTACATATTCATTTTCTTTTTTAGTCAAGTTTAATCGAATCTTGAGTTCTTTGTCTGTACATTTGTATTCTTCTGAACTTAATCCATAACCCGAAGCTGATATTGGAATTTTTTTGACGATATCAAAAAATGTATCAATCTTATCATCCATGACATATAAATTTTTACCTGATATATGCATTGAAGCATAGTAATAATAATGGGTTGTACGGATTTTCTCATTATATTTTAATATTTGACCATAATCTAAAATAAATTTTAGTAATTCTTGTGATTCTTCGGTAAAACTTTCTTTCTTTGCTATAAACCTTAGGTTTCTTCCATATTGTATTGTTTCTTCTTTTAAAAATGATTCATAAAATTCTTTAACATCTTTTAGTACATACATTTTTGTTTGTCCAATTTTAAAGCTTACATTTAAGTCTTGCTCTCGCCCTATGTCTATCTTAGGTTCCAATTTTAATTGTGTTACAAGTTCTGGCAAATACTCTTTTTGCATTTTACTTTCGAGCTTTACTTGCTCATATAAACTTTTTATACTTATATTTTGATTTGTCTCTACATTATCAAAATTTAATTCTTTTTCTTGCTTAAATCTTGATATTGTTGATAATGCATTCGAATATTTAATCTGATATTCACGCTTTTTACGTTCTGCCTCGATTTTCAAAGCTTCAGTATTTGGACTATGCGGATCTAGAGTTTCCATACTAGTTGCTATAATGTGCTTACAAATAAAACCATTTCTATAATCTTCGCAGGTACACTTACAGTGTGTTATTGTTTCATTTTCTATATCTAATTCTACATGGTATTTTTCCCAACTACTTCCCTTTACTTTTGCATAAATTTTTATATATTTTTCACTTATTTTTTCAACTTTTGTTATGTCTACACCGTCTTCACAGTAAATTGATTTAGCACGTTTCATTCTCATTATGTCATATTCTTTTGTAAAATTTAATTCTCCTAAATTCAATTCTGTTACATCTATTATCATATTTTTTGCTCCTCTTTTTATTATTTATATTATTATAACACCTTTTATCTTTTTTACAAGTTTTTGTGCACCTTTATTCTATCCTATTTTACTCGAAATTTCTTTTTTCATTTTTCCAATAATTTTCTTTTCTAACCTAGATATGTAGCTTTGCGAAATACCGCAATTCATCTGCGACTTCTTTTTGCGTTTTTTCTTTCCCTGTTTGAAATCCAAAACGCATCTCCATTATGTTCTTCTCTCTAGCATTCAATTTACTAATAGAGGCTCTTAAAAGCGATTTATCCACTTCATCCTCTAGATTTCTTGAAGTTATATCTGCTTCTGTTCCTAAAATATCAGAAAGTAACAATTCATTGCCATCTCCATCTTTATTTAATGGCTCATCAATTGAAACTTCTCCTTTTGTCTTATTATTTTTTCGTAAATACATCAATATTTCATTTTCAATACAACGAGAAGCATATGTTGCTAATTTAATCTTTTTGTCTGAATTAAATGTATTTACACCTTTCATCAATCCAATTGTCCCAATTGAAATTAAATCTTCAATTCCAATACCTGTATTTTCAAATTTTTTAGCAATATAAACAACTAGCCTTAAATTTCTCTCTACTAATTTTTGTCTTACTTCCAAATTGTCTTCCTGACATAACTTTTCAATCAACTCCGCCTCTTCTTCTGGCGACAATGGTGGCGGAAGAGTTTGACTTCCCGCAATATAAAAAATTGGCAAAAATTCTATATCTTCCTTATCACCTATATATTTTGCATAAATTGTATTGATTCCATTCTTTACGAACTCTAAAATATTCATATCAATTCTCCCCCCAATTCATCATTCTATTCCTATTAAAGCCCTATATTCTCCCCTTTTGGTCAATGATTTATTATATATTCCTAAAATTATATTTTCTCTTTTTTCTTCCTTTTCCTTATCTTTTATGATAACAAAATCTGCCTTAATGCCAATTAGCATTCCGTTTTGCTTTCCTAAAGAAGAAAAAGGTATTAACTTTAATTTCGAACTATATTCTTCTCTTATTTTTTCTGGTATGTGACTAAATTCACCTCCTAACAACTCTTCCAAATTATTTAAAATGTCTTTTGGCATGCAATCATACAAAAGTGTATGTTCTACTACAATTACAGGTGTATTGCTAATTGGTTCTTTTAATAGATTTCCTGTGTCTATCATTGCTGATGTTTGTATTTTCTTTCCATTTAACTGTATTTCAACATCACAAAGCATATCTTTTTTTGTAATTCTAGATTTTACCACTTTAAATGCTAAAATAAGAACAACAAAAGCCAAAATACTACCTAATATAATTGTTTTTAAGGGATATGTTCCTAAGAAAAGACCATTTTTCATTAATATGTCTTGTGGCTTCACTATATAGATTAACGCAAATGCCGCTCCTCCAAATACAAAAGATGTTAGATAAAATATTAAAATGTCTTTCCACATTTTTTTCATGGTTTGTGGATTAAATGCTATGTATATAATTAAAACTGATAATATTATTTTTAATATCATACTAGAATAAATTTCTAAAATTGACATATATGATACAATTGAATAAACTGCTCCTAATAAGCTAGCAATTATAATTCTTATGACTTTTATTTTTTCTTTCAATATAATTCCTGTTGCTAGTAAAATGATAAAATTCATGATTAGGTTTTCGATTAATACTACATCAATATAAATAGTCATGCTATCACCTGCATAACTATTATAATATCTTTATTTTGAAAAGGCTGTCTTTTCTTATTGTTGAAAAAAAGAAATAATCGAGCAATTTCGATTATTTCTTATATGTTAATACATATTCTTACATACCTTTATTTTTATTTTTTCTTAGAAATGATGGTATATCTAAATCATTTTGTGAACCACTTGATTCTGAACTTGCTGGAATAGAATTAATTTTCTTTTCCCATGTTTTTGATACTATGTTATCTACTCCAATACTAGTAATTGGTTCATTTTTTTCAAAACCCGTTGCTATTACTGTTATTTTAATGTCATCAGTCATATTTGGATCAGTTACTGTACCAAATATAATGTTTGCTTCTGGGTCTACACTTCTTTGAACTAATTCTGCTGCTGTATTTACTTCATGTAATCCTAAATCTTCTCCACCAGTAATGTTGATTATAACACCCTTGGCTCCTTCTATTGAGGTTTCCAATAATGGACTTTGAATTGCTTCTTTTGCTGCATCTTCTGCTCTATTTTCTCCAGATGCACTTCCTACTCCCATGTGAGCCATACCTTGGTTTAACATGATAGTTTTTACATCGGCAAAGTCTAAGTTAACAAGTCCAGGAATAGCAATTAAGTCTGAAATTCCTTGTACACCTTGTCTTAATATATCATCTGCCATTTTAAATGCTTCTATAATTGATGTTTTTCTATCAATTATTTGTAATAATTTATCGTTTGGAATTACAACTAAAGTATCTACTTTTCCCTTTAATCCTTCAATTCCTCTTTCTGCTTGAGAAAGTCTCTTTTTTCCTTCAAAAGTAAATGGTTTTGTAACAACTCCTATTGTTAAAATTCCCATTTCTTTTGCTGTAGATGCAACTACTGGTGCAGCTCCTGTACCTGTTCCACCACCCATTCCGGCAGTTACAAATACCATATCTGCTCCTCTTAGTACTTCTGCTATTTCAGATTTACTTTCTTCAGCTGATTGAGCACCAATGTCAGGATTTGCTCCTGCTCCTAATCCTCTTGTAATCTTTTCTCCTATTTGTATTTTAGTATTTGCTTTTGATTTTTGTAGTGCTTGTCTATCTGTATTAACAGCAATGAAATCAACACCTTTTATTCCAGCGTCAATCATTCTATCAACTGCATTATTTCCAGCACCTCCTACACCAATGACTTTAATAGTTGCAGTTCCATCCATCATTGTAATATTGCTATCATCATTGTAATCCATCATTTAGTTTTCCTCCTCTATTTTTTATATAATGTATATGTATATATAAGTCGCCTTTTGTAGCTAACTTAAAATTAATAACTTTTTCATGAATAAAAGAATTCCTTTATTCTTTCTATTAATGTTTTGAAAAATTTTTCGTCTTTTTGTGTATCAATACTACTTGATACTGTTTTAGCAAAAGGTCTAGCAGCAATGTATCTTACTAGGGCATAACTTGTTCTATAAGATGGTTTTACTGTACTTATAGCTCTACCAGTTGATATTTTAACAGGAATATTTAAATTTATTTTTCCTGCTACATCACTTTTATTTATATTGACAATTCCTTGCCCTGTCAAAATTACATTATTTATTTTTGATTTTATTCCTTGATTTGTAATATCCTTATTGATAATTGAAAAAATCTCTTCAATTCTAGCTTCTATGATTTCAATTAATTCTGAACTTTTTATAATTCTGTTTTTATTATCGTCTTTAGATGTGTTTAAAATGATGTCATTATCATTATCAATAAATGATTTTAGAGCTAGTCCATATTGCCTTTTTAATTTATCTGCTTCTTCTTCTGATATGTTTAGAACTAAAGCTATATCATTTGTAATATTATCTCCTCCTAATGGTAGAGAATTAGTATAAATAAAAGTAGAACCTTCAAAAACACCTATATCTGTATTTCCTGCTCCAATGTCTAACAACATAACATTGTCATGTAATTCATTTTGATCTAATATTAAATTTCTTTCTGCTAAAGTAATTGGTACAATTCCATCTATGTCTAGTCCTACTTTCTTAAATACACTGTTTAATTGCCTTACATAGTCTTTATCGGCTAGAATTACTTGAGCACTTATTGTGAAGCTGGAACTTAGTTTGCCCACTGGATCTGTAACAACTGTTCCGTTGTCTAATGTTATTTTGTCTGGAACAATATCTATTAGAGTCTGATATTCTGGAATTTCGATATCTTTTACTTGTAAAATAGCATTTTGTACATCTTTTACTGTTATTCCTGAATATTTATCTTTTACTTCTTTTGTTATGCTATTTTGTACAATAGTTACATATTTTCCAGGAATGGTTACATAGGCTGAATTAATTTTTAAATTAGTTTCTTCTTCTGCATCTTTTATAGTCTTTGCTATGCTCAAACTGATATCTTCTTCGTTTATTATTTTCCCTTTCTTTAGTCCACTACATTTATATGAGGTATTAGATATAATCTCAATTTGTCCAAAGTTGTTTACTTCCCCTACAACTGTGCAAACCTTACTTGTTCCTATGTCTATACCTACAATGATATCTCCTATTGCCAAGTTAATTCCTCCATTTTTTCAGTATAATTTTTCTAGATTTATATATATTACATTTTAAGACAAATGTCAATACAATTTGTTATATTTTCGTAATATTTTTGTAATATATTTGTAATAAAAATATTGATATATTAACACTAAATACTAATATATCAACATTTTACAAATGATAATAAATTTTGTACATAAAAGTCAATTTATTCTTTTGTTTTATTAGTCCACTTGTCAACATAGTATCTTCTTATTATAGCTAAATTTGTAAACATTCTTCCAACAAATACTACTATTGCTGCCAAGTAAATATCTACATTCAATTTTTGTCCTAAAATAGTAAGCAATATAGACAAAATTGCATTTCCGAAGAACCCTGTTATAAATATTTTTAAATCAAAATTTTTCTTAATAACTGAAGTAATTCCTCCGAATACTGAATCCAAAGCCGCTATAATTGCTATTGCTAAATAACTTGAGTATGTATATGAAATCATCGGTGCATTCATTCCTAATATCGCTCCTAGGATACATCCAATTAATATTGATATTACTACCATTTCATTTCCTCCTATTCAATATATTTTGTTTTTATTTCATCATTATATTTTTTTATCTTCACCTTATTCAACTTTTCAATTGATACATCTTGATTTTGTTTTTGTAATTGGTCAACATATCCACCATTTCCCAATAAGGCACTTTCTAAATATGTTTGATTACCTATAGCTTTTATAAAATATGGAGCCAAAATTCTTTGACCATTTACTTTAATAAAAATTTTATAAGAATTTTGTATGTTTATATTAACAATATCAGACATATTTATAATTCTTTCATCATTAATTGAAATAGCTTCTGCTCCTGCTAACTTCAATGCATTAACAATAACAATTAAATCATCTGCATTAATTTGGCTAACTTCATCATTTTCTGTTTCTCTTAGAATAACTTCAATTCCTTCTCCCTCTACATCGGTTTTTCCTAGTGACATATTAACTTTTTCTAGCTCTGTTTCCATTAATTCTTTAGTTGCTTCATTTGATTGTTTTGTTTGTTTATATTCCTCTATTGTTGCAATTGTTTCTTGATATTTTGCTTCTGTTTCATCGTATTTTTCTTTCCAATTAGCCAGTTCTGTTCTTAATTCTGTTTCTCTCATTGTTTCAATAGCAGTAATATCGGTCTCATTTACAATTTTAAATTGCATAAACATAACAAAAACAAGTATAAAACAAGCAAGTGCTATAGTAATTGTCATTGTTATCTTTCCATTTTTCACATCGTTTTTCATGCTTTCCTCCTCAATTAACTATTCTACATTTTGTGCATATTTATATGTAATTACTCCTGAATATTTTAATATTGTTATACTATTCTTTCTTTCTAATTTAGCCCCAACCGTATCTTTTTTTAAACGCTCCAAATATCCTCCTGGTCTCTCTAAAGCAGCTAATTGTTCTGGTAATCCTATTGCCTTTATAATAAAAGGTGCTCCTACTTTTTCTCCATTTATTTCTATGATATTTCCTCCACAAGTAATACCACTTGTAGGAACAAGTCTCTGGTCATTAATTGAAATAGCTTCTGCTCCTGCATTTTTCAACTCATTAATTACACTTAAAACATCTCCATCATGAACTAATAAGCTGTTAGGATCTAAAGCATTGGCCACCTCTGCTTTGCTATCACTTAAAGTTATAA
The DNA here is from genome assembly GCA_947595555.1 of uncultured Clostridia bacterium. GTDB lineage: Bacteria > Bacillota > Clostridia > TANB77 > CAG-508 > CAG-269. The sequence goes on from CANQES010000001.1 coordinate 66,674, forward strand.
TAACACCTGGTCCTGTTACATCAGACATTCCTATCATTTTATTTCCTTGAGTAATTGCACTTTCTTTTTGTTCTAATTCACTATTGTTTTTTGTTGAACTTTGTCTCTCCTTATCTAATTCTTTTTCTGCCTTTTCCAAATCTTGATATCGATTATCATATTTCTCCTTATATCTTAAAACTTCCGCTCTTAAATTATTTTCCTCATAAGTTTGTCCTACTGCTGTATTTGTACCACTTACTGTTCGTATCTGTATAAATATTCCTAGAGTTAAGGCAAAACACATGATACCAAGAACAATACTAACCATTTTTTTATTTTTCACATTATTCCTCCTTCATACATTTAGGCTTTCTCTAAAATAAGCTTTAAAACCATCAGTTAAATCTCCATTAACAAAAATATCTCCTACTTTTCCTTTTTCTTGTTCTGTTATAGAATTTACATATAAAATTTTGTTACTTAAATTTGTACAATCACCTAAATATGCTCTCTTTTTTTCTTCTTGCATATATATACTATATTCATTCTTATTGCTTATGTCAATACTGGTAATTTTATTTTCCATACTATACTCTTTTACTGCATGCATAATTTTAAAAACGTCTTCTAATTTTTCTAAATCTTCATCATTTAAACGATTACCCACTGTTACCTGTTCTTCTGGTGTTGACATTCCCTGTAAAATTGGTTTTTGCTTACTATCTTCTGAAATGTCTAAAATATATCCTTGATTATTGATATAAGCATATTTTCCCAAAAAGTCCATACTATATTCATGTATTCTTTCCTCTACATCTATTTCAACAACATTTGGGATATGTCTATGTATTTTTACATTTTCAATATAAGCATTTGTCTTTATATTTTTTATTGCTTCTAAACTACTGAAACGAAATATATTTTCTCCTGCTGTTATGCCTGATAAACTTATAATAGTATCTTTTTCAATTTGATTACTACCTTCAACTTGTATATCTTTTGTATTAAATATTGGTGAAACCATGGCAAAAACAGTTCCTCCAATTACAATCCCTAAAAGTAAAACTATTTTTAATATGAATTTAATACGTTTATTTCTCTTTTGTCTTATTCTTTCAACTTGTGAAAATTTTTTTCTTTTTTCTTCCTCTTGTTTTATTTTATTTCTATTAGTCATCTGTATAACAGATTCCGTTTCAATGTCAAACTCTTTTGCTTCTCTTTCCTTATTCTCTTGTATTCGCCTTTCTCTCTCTTTGGCTCTTTTTCTTTTTATAATGTCATCAATGCTTTCTGTTTTTTTGGCATGTCCTTGATTTATATATAACAAATTCACTTCTGTCTCTTTGTTACTTTTCGCCATTTTTATAATTCCTCCTTGAATTTTTAGGAAGGGCTATACAGGCAATAGCCCTATTCTTTTTTTAGTTCTATATCTACTCCTAATCCTTTCAATTTTTGATCAAATTTTTCATATCCTCTTAATATATACTCTATGTTTTGCACTGTAGTATGTCCCTTTGTTGCTATTCCTGCTATTACTAAAGCTGCTCCTCCTCTTAAATCAGTTGCTTTTACTTTTGCACCATATAGTCTTCTTGTTCCTTTTACTACTGCTGTTTTTCCTTCTATATTAATTTTTGCTCCCATTCTTACTAATTCTTGTGCATATTTATATCTGTTTTCAAATAAGTTTTCCACTACCATAGACGTTCCTTTTGCTACTGTAAGTACTGTTGTAAATATAGATTGCATATCAGTTGGGAAACCAGGATATGGCATAGTTTTAATATCCACTGCTTTGATTTTTTTAGGAGCTTGTATGTCAATTTCATTTTTTTGTAATCTTAGTTTGCATCCTGCTTCTTCTAACTTATAAATAACTGGCGTAATGTGATTTGAGTCTGCTTCTTTAATTAATATATGTCCTCCTGTCATTGCTGCTAAGCATAAAAACGTTCCTGTTTCAATTCTATCTGGCATTATATTGTAACTAACATCTTTTAATTTTTTTACTCCTTCAATTTCAATTATGTCTGTGCCTGCTCCCTTTATTTTTGCTCCCATTTTGTTTAAGAAATTTTGCAAATCTATTATTTCTGGTTCTCTTGCTGCATTTGTTATTGTGGTTTTTCCGTTCTGCTAGACAGCTTGCTAGTATTGCATTTTCAGTCGCTCCCACACTTGGAAAGTCTAAGTCTATTTTTTCCCCCCTTATTTTATCACAAATGCATGTAATATTTCCATAGTTTTTGTTAATATTTATTCCTAATTTTTCAAATGCTTTTAAGTGCAAGTCAATTGGCCTTGTTCCAATATCACATCCACCTGTTTGTGATAGTTTGTGGATACATAAATTTCAAGTGGAATGCTAGCCCTCCATTTTCATATAATTCATTATACATTTCGTCATTTAAGTTGTATTCTTCTTTTATGTCTGACGTTACTTCTTTTGGATTAAATACTACAATTTTATCAAATAGTCTTGAAAGTTCTTCTTTTGTTAATCCATTTTTCTTAATATCATCTATTGCCTTAAAGATTAAATCTTCTTTATCTTCTAGCTTATTTAAAGTATTAAATTTGC
>CANQES010000002.1 GCA_947595555.1 uncultured Clostridia bacterium
CGACCTTCGGGTTATGAGTTTGTAAATGTTATTTTATTTATTGCACTGGATAAACACTTACCTGTTTTTTCTCTTTCCCTTTTCTTTCAAATTTTACATGTCCATCCACTAATGCATATAATGTATCATCGCTACCTTTACCGACATTAGTTCCTGGATGCATTTTAGTTCCTCTTTGTCTTACTAAGATATTTCCTGCTAAAACAAATTGACCATCAGCTCTTTTTACACCAAGACGCTTAGATTCACTCTCTCTACCGTTATGGCTACTACCCTGACCTTTTTTATGAGCCATAATTTCTCACTCCTTTCAGTTTTCATTACTTTTATATTCACTCATTTTTATTTTTAAATTTTTTAAGCTTCTGCTTTTTCTGATTGTTTAGCTTCTACCTTTTCAGCTTTTTTAGTAGCTGTTTTTATTGACGTAATTTCTACTTTTGTGTATGGTTGTCTATGTCCTTGTTTTCTTCTATAATTCTTTTTTGCCTTCATTTTGAAAACAATAATTTTTTTAGCTTTACCATGAGAAACTACTTTTCCTTCTACATTTACACCTTTAACATAAGGATTTCCAACTTGTACTTTTCCATTATCAGATACTAAAATTACATTATCAAATGTAACCTTTTTTCCTTCTTCTGCATCTAATTTTTCAAAAAATACAACATCTCCTTCTGCAACTTTGTATTGTTTTCCACAGCTTTCAATGATTGCGTACATTTTAAATGCACCTCCCTTATTTGCATACTCGCTAATCCTTAATTTTCAGGCAATTAACCTATAGTTAATGTTTTGGTGCCTTGACTAAGCGGATTACAGTTTTTTATTTTATCATATTTACCTTAATTTGTCAATTGTTTTTTCAAATTTTCTAGTGCTATTTTCCTGTGACTTATAGCATTTTTTTCTTCTTGTGACATCTCGGCATAAGTTTTTCCATTTTCTAATTCAAAAATTGAATCAAATCCAAACCCATTATATCCTCGAGGTTCCATTGCAATTTTTCCTTCAACTTCTCCTCTTGATATAACAAATTTTCCTTTTTCATAATATGCTATTACACAAACTACTTTTGCCCTTCGCTCTTCCTCTTTTAAGTTTTTCATTTTCTCTAAAATAGCTTGGTTTCTTTCTTCTGCTGTAGAATTTGATCCTAAGAATCTATCTGTATAAACTCCTGGCCAGTCATTTAATTTTTCTATGCATAGTCCACTATCATCTGCTAGGCAAGGGACATTATTTAATTCTGATATTTCTTTTGCTTTTTTCTTTGCATTTCCTTCAAAAGTTTCTTGGTCTTCACAAACTTCAATTTTGCAATTTATATCCTGTAAAGATAATAATTCACAATCTTTTAATATGTCTTTGATTTCTTTCAATTTTTCTTTATTGCTGGTTGCTACCAATATTTTTTTCACTATCTTTCTAACTCCATTTCACTTTTTTTATTGCATTCATGTACGTTATCCTGCATCTGATTATTTTCCCATAGCTCATTAATACTATTCATGGTATTTTCTAAATTTTCTAATGTTTTAACTCTATAATTATTTTCTATTATTTTTAACATGTCTTCATATATTCTTTTTGTTTCGCTATCTTCTGACATTAATGTTAGATTACTCTTTTCTTGTATCATTTTAATTTTTTCACAAGATGTCTTGTATTTTTCTGCATTTTCCTTCTGTCCAGCGTATTCTGCTCTTATAGCCAAAATTTTTAATTCTGTAATCAATTCTCTACATAGATTTTCTAATTTTCTTTTTTCTTCCAATTTCATTTTCCTACCTCTTTATTCTATATTTCAATCCTCTTCATAAATTTATCCTTTACTAATTCTTTTAATAAAAAATTATCTCGTTTTTCTAATTTTGGATCTTCTTGTAATATCTTAATAGCAGCACTTTGTACTGATTTTAATATAGGCATATCTTCAAATAAGTTAGCTATTTTGAATTCTGGTAATCCATGTTGCATTGTTCCAAAGAAATCCCCAGAACCTCTTAATTCCAAATCTTTTTCAGATATAACAAAACCATCATTTGTACTACACATTACTTTCATTCTTTCTCTAACTGTTTCACTTTTTCCTTCGTATTTTAATATGCAATAAGATTGGTATTCTCCTCTTCCTACTCTTCCTCTTAGTTGATGCAGTTGAGCTAATCCAAATCGTTCTGCATTTTCTATTACCATGATATTGCTATTGGGAACATCTACACCAACTTCAATGACTGTTGTGGATATTAAAATATCTATCTCACCTTTTTTAAATTTTTCCATAATATCATCTTTTTCTTTTGTTTTCATTTTTCCATGGATATATTCTACTTTATATTGTGGAAAAATTTCTTTTTTATAAGTTTCATATAATTTTTCAACTGACTTTAAATCTAATTCTTCATTTTCTTCAACCAATGGACAAACAATGTATGCCTGTCTTCCCTCTTGTATCTGCTTTTCAATGAAATTATTTACTCTTTCTGTCATATTTTTATTTACGGCAAAAGTTTCTACTTTTTTACGATTTGGCGGTAATTCATCTATAATAGAAATATCTAAGTCTCCATATAAGATTAAAGCTAAAGTTCTTGGAATTGGTGTTGCGGTCATAACTAGTACATCTGGATTTTCTCCTTTTTCTGCTATTTTTGTCCTTTGTTTTACACCAAAACGATGTTGCTCATCCGTCACCACTAACCCTAGATTTTTAAATTGGACATTTTCTTCAATAATTGCATGAGTTCCTATTAAGATATCAATCTCACCATTTGCTAATCGTTGTAATAACTCTTCTTTTTTCTTTTTTGTAATTCCTGATATTAGTAATTCACAATTAATACCTAATTCCTCTAATATTTTTTGAAAATTTTCAAAGTGCTGAGTTGCTAATATTGCAGTTGGTGACATAATAGCTGCTTGATATCCAGATTTTACTGCTTTATATGCCGCACACATAGCTACAACAGTTTTTCCAGAGCCTACATCCCCTTGTAATAGCCTATTCATACTTTTTTTAGATTCCATATCTCTATCGATTTCTTCCAGCACTCTAAGTTGAGCTTTTGTTAATCGAAACGGTAATTTATTAATAACATCTGACATTTTAACATTTTTATTAAATACTATACCATTATCTCCATTTTGATAATTATTTTTTAATTGCAATAACGCTAATTGTGTTGATAATAATTCTTCAAAAACCAATCTTTTTCTAGCACTATTAAAATCTTCAAACTTTGCTGGAAAGTGAATTTTTTGAATTGCTTCATTTAATCCTTCTAAATTGTATTCTTTTAATAAATATTCTGGCAAAGTTTCTTTTAGATGTCCATTTACTTCTTGTAACCCTGCCTCTATAATTCTTCTTAACACATTTTGTGATAATTGATATGTTAATGGATATAACGGAATTATTTTCCCTGTATTAAAACTTTTATCATCTTCATCAAATACAGGGGAAATCATCGTTATTTTTCCAAAATTATTTGTTACTTTTCCAAAAAACTTATAGGACTTTCCTATGTCAAATTTATTTTTTAAATAACTTTGATTGAACCATGTTATTGTTGCACTTCCTGTTTCATCTCTAACTAGGAGTTTTTGCATTGTTTTTCCTTGTAATCTAACATCAGAAACTTTACTACATGCAATTACTTCAATTAAGACTTCATCTCCATGAACACATTCAGCAATACTTTTTGGTTTACTTCTATCTTCATATGTTCTTGGGTAATAAGTAATTAAGTCTTGCAATGTAAATATTCCTAATTTATTTAATAATTCAACTCTACTTGGTCCTACTCCTTTAATATATTTCACATCTTTACTTAGTTCCATTATATCTCCTTTAGGATTAATGGAAGGATTATGGGGCCGTCCCCAATTCCTTCCCCTAATAAATTTTTAACAATTTAAAGTTTAAACTATCTGCACTTACCAATTTAAATTCTATTCCAAAATAATTGCCTTCTATAGCTTCTTTTATCGACATACTATGCAAATGTGCATAATAACATTTCTTAACATTATATTTATTCATTATTTTTACAAATTCGCTTTGTTCATTATTAATAATGTTGTAATTAATGATAGGAGGATAATGTAAAAATACGATTATTTCCTTATTATTATTTTGATTTAGTTCCATTGCTTTTTGTAGCGATATTTCCAGTCTTATTAATTCTCTTTTTAATAATTTTTTATCTTCTTCCTCTTCATTTTGACCCCAACCTCTTGTTCCTGCTATGATGTACTTTTCATATTCGTAAGCATTATTGTATATAAAGTCTATATTTTCAAAATTATTTTCTTTTAAAAATTTTCTCATATTGGTTATCGTCGTCCACCAATAGTCATGGTTACCCTTTAATAATAGTTTTCTTCCTGGTAAGGTGTTTAAAAATAGAAAATCATTATAAGTGTCTTTTAAATATGTAGACCATGAAAAATCACCTGGTATTACTACTATGTCATTTTCTTTTACTTTTCTTATCCAATCCTTTTTTATTTTTTGTTCATGTTTTTCCCAATTTTCTCCAAATATGCTCATTGGTTTTTCTTCATGAAATGATAAATGAAGATCTCCTATTGTATAAATTGACATATTCTTACTCCTAATTTAATTTTAAATTTGGTATTGCATTCAAATCTAATGTATCTCTTTTTCCAGCAATATAATTGTAATAACCACTAGATGCTATCATGGCAGCATTATCTGTGCATAATTTTAAATCTGGCATATAAACTTTGATTCCTTTTTCTCCTAATGTCAAAAATTCTTTTCTAATATAAGAATTACTAGATACCCCTCCTGCTAATGCAACAATTTTTTCCCCCGTTTTTTGTATTGCTTTTTCTACATTTTCTAATAATGTTTCTGTTACTGTTTTTTGAAAACTAGCACATAAATCTGCTTTATTGATATCAGGCATTTTATGGTGTAAATTAATAACTGCTGTTTTTATTCCACTAAAACTAAAATCTAGTGTATCACCTTCGAAATGAGTTTTTGGCAAGTCGATATTAGCATGTCCTTCACATGCAAGTTTATCTACTTTTGGTCCTCCTGGATAACCTAAGCCAATTACTCTTGCTACTTTATCAAATGCTTCTCCAATAGCATCATCTCGAGTTTTTCCTAATACTTCAAATTCTGTATATGTTTTTACATATATAATTTGTGTATTCCCCCCTGACATCATAACACATAAAAATGGCGGTTCTAATTCTGGATAAGTAATGTAATTTGCTGCAATATGTCCTTGAATATGATTTACTCCTACTAGTGGAATATTATTAGCAAAAGCTAAAGCCTTTGCATAAGAAACTCCTACTAATAAAGCTCCTACTAAACCTGGTCCATATGTTGGTGTAATTGCATCAATATTTTCTAATTTTACATTAGCTTCCTCTAGAGCTTTTTTCGTTACACGAGAAATTGCTTCAATATGATTTCTAGAAGCTAGTTCTGGCACAACCCCTCCATATTTTTCATGTATAGGAATTTGCGTATCAATTATATTAGAAAGGACCTCTCTACCATTTTTCACAATAGATACAGAGGTTTCATCACAACTTGACTCAATTCCGCATTGTTAATATATCTTTCTTCACTATTTACTCCTAATTATATACCAAATATCAATTTTCCTAAATTCATTATTCCTTTAGATACTGCACCAATTGCTGGTGATATTATTGTTCCTGCAATTCCTGTTATCCATATAACAACAAAAATAATGTAAAAAATTTGCTCATTGTTTCTAAACCATTCTTTTGCATTGTATGGCAAAAATGGCATAATAATTTTTGAACCGTCTAATGGAGGTAGTGGAATTAAATTAAAAACTCCTAAACCAATATTAATTGAAACAATATATTGTATTAATGTCATAATAATATTACCTACTGTTGAAGTAAGAAAAACTTCTCCTGCAAATTTATATAATGCACAAAATATAATTGTAAAAACAAATGCAAGTAATAAATTCATTGCTGGACCTGCAACAGAAACAATTGCTTCGCCTTTTTCCATTGATATTTTTCTCGTGTAATTGCTAGGATTTACATTTACTGGTTTTCCCCATCCAAATCCTGCAACTAATAGCATTAAAGTTCCTATTGGGTCTAAGTGATTTAATGGATTCAGACTTAACCTTCCTTCCATTTTAGCTGTATTATCACCTAATTTATATGCTGCAATTCCATGAGCAAATTCGTGAAATGTTATAGCTATTAAAACTCCTGGCGCACTCATAAGTAATCCTACTAATGCTCCCGGATTATTAATATATTCCGCAAATGCAAATAATACTAATATGGCTATTATTACATAAACCATTCTTCTATCAAATGAAAAATTAAACATAAAAATTTTCTCCCTTTATTATTTTTAATAATTTTTTGTTACATAATATTTTTAACAAATATTTTGTCAAGTTCAATCCATATGTCCTTGTTTAAATCATCTGTATATTCTGTATTTGACATATAAAGTAATCCTGTAACTTCTGAATCACGTACAAATCCAAAATGAATATTATAATTAGAAGCATACTTTTTTAGTGCTAAGAATTTATTTTTAGCATTTTTATCTATATTTTTATCTTCATGATTTTTGTCTTCTCCACCTTTAGTTTCAATAATCCAAATATTATTATTTTTATCCAATAATATATAATCTGGAAAAAATAATTTTTGTTTTGCTCTATTTCCATATACTATTGAAAAGTGCCTTTCAGAAGATTCACCATTTTTATAAATCCACTGAAAAAATTCAGAGGTTTCTATATAATCTTCAAATTCTTTTTCACATCTAGATTTACTTGGTATATAAGGATAATCATTCATTACATTCTTTTTCATTTTTTTAGTATTATCTAAAGAAGGTATTCGTACTTGATCTTCACAAGGTATCAACCATTGAGATTTAGGACATTTTAGTGTTAATTGTTCTGTTTCTTGATTGATTGCTTCATCAATATCTTTTTTTAATGCCTCAACATTATTGATTATAAACGCATAAAATTCTTTTTTAGATAAGTTTAATATTTTTTTATTGTATAAATCATTTTTATAAAATAGTTTTTTTAAAATAATCTTTGTTCTATTAATATCAATACCTATCCCATCTGATATAGTTTTAATAGAATGCATAAAATCCATTTTATGTACTTTTAAATCAACTTCAATATCCCTTTTTACTATATCACTTTCCTTTAAGTCTTCTAATGATATATCAATTATTTTACCTTGATAAAACATAGTTTCAATTTTTATTGAGTTAGAGTAATCATGATACTGTAAAAGTTCTTTATTTTTTGCCTGATTTTTAGTTAAAAAATATTTTTCTACGAAAAATTTATAAATTGTATTAAATAATTCTCTTTCTCCAAAGCCTATCATGTTTTCTATTTTGTATTCTTTATTTAGTATTATATTATCAAAATTAGGTTTTAATTTTACCGTAATATTGTAAAATGCATTATTGTCAAGATCTTCCATAACAGATTGTGTGAATTTTGTATCATATGTATATAAAAATGAGTTATCTAATAAAAAATTATCATAATGTTTTTGATATGGCATTCTTCTAATTCTTCCAACTGTTTGAATTTCAAAATTTTCAGTCATTCCTGTCCTTAATTTTACTAAAATTTTTGCACGTGGACAATCCCACCCAACATTACCAGCTTCTTTAAAAATTAATACATCAATAGGAGAATCATATCTTTTTATGTCATCCAAGTTTCCTTTATGCCTTCCTGTTAGTCTTCTAGCTAATCTATTATTTTCATAATTGATTCCAAACTTTTCTTCCAAATAATCTTCAACTTCTTTTAACAAGTCATCTGAAGTATTTGGTAGTTGAATCATAACTAAAGGATTTAATTTACAATTTATTTTTTCATATTCTTTTCTTATGTCATTTTGTCTTGATATTGCTAAAGAAAGTAATTCTCCTGCCTCTTTTTTATATGAATTGTCATTATCATATTTTTTTAATTCATCATTTACAATAATATATTTGGTTATTAGTTCAGAATCAATTACACGACTTATTGGAATCTCTTTATATTCCGCATTGTTATTTTTCCTTGCTGTAGCAGATGCTCTAACAATGTGCTTTGGCTGAAACTTTTCGATTAGATTTCTTGCTTTTGGAGTATCATATAAATGTTCTTCGTCTATTACTAATATAAATTGATAATCTTCTAATCTTGCTTCATAGATTCTATCATATAAATTCTTTCTGTCTGATTTTTCTATCGCTGTATTTCCGACTCTTGGTTATCATTTCCCAATTAATAAATGGTACTTTTTTTGGATTGAATCCGTCTGATATTACGTCATATACATCTTGAGTTTCAATAGATGGAAATAATTCATTCATTTTTTCTGAACTCTGTTCCTCTAAATCAACAGTTCCTGGAGTAATCCAAACAAAAACAGTATTGTCATCGTCTTGAAGATAATCATAAATCATATTTAATAAAATAATTGTTTTGCCAGAACCAGTTGGAGATTTTAAAATAATATCTCTTTTTCTGCTTCTCCAACAGCAATCTAGTAAAAATTGCTCTGCTTCATCTTGAAAATCTAGCAATTTCATTACTCATATACCTCCAATTCATTTTTGTAGTAACAATCTGGAATATAATTTAATGTAATATTATTATTTTTTATTATATCGATTTGTTCACTTGTTAACAAAACAGATGATGATATATATAATTGCTTACATTCTTTTAATTCTCCTGATTTTGTAAATTCATCTATTTCATCTTCTGTTAAAATTATCTTTAATATTTTATTGTCAATTATAAAATCATTATCTAATTGGATTATATTACCTATATTATTTATAATTGAATTTTTAACCAAGTTCTCATCTCTTTTGTCAAGTAAATCAATTGTATAATACATTAAATTTGCATCATATTTTATTCCTATATCTTTATTTTTTGCTGATTTTCCAGTTAATAATGCCTTTATTCTAGGATATGTTACAGAACGACATATACCATAATCTTTATATTTTTCAGCATTTGCTTTAAACAATTTGTTATTAATGTCTTGATTGCTATTCAAAAATTCATTAATCTTATTACATAATGTCTTGTCATTAGTTTTTTCTCCTGGGTCATAATCAAGTAAATACCCGGAGTCATGAATATAATCTAATTTTCTTCTTTCACTAATTTGATTATTATTGCATAGTATAAATTTTCTATGTCCTCCATCATCTTCATTGCAAGCTAAAACCGCTTCTGCTGTAGTCCCTGAACCAGCAAAAAAATCTAGAACAGTGATATTTTTATGCAAATTAACCATTTTTATTAAAAATTTATATAATGAAACAGGCTTTGGATAAGAAAATGTTCCAGGTAAGTCAAATATTTTCATATGTTCTGCTGCTTCTTCATTTGTTCCAATATTTAATTCCTTATTTAGATAATTTTGAGGAACTTTTAATTTGGTAATATCCTTTCTTTGATATCTTATAGAAAATATTTTTGATTTTACTAAAAAATATGTTCCGTTTTCAACTTCTGTATCTATAGTAGATTGTTGCCATTTCCATGTTCCTCTTGCTCTAAAGTCATTTTCGTTAAGTCCATTTTTCACAATGACTTTGTCTAATAATTCAATTTTTAGTGTTTCATCATTCTCATAGATTCCATCTGGAATACTAAATTTTACCGTTCCTTTTTTGAAAGTTACTTCTTTTATAGGATTTCCTCCATTTAAAAGTGGTGCATCATCTCCATCAATCAGTCCTTGAGAAAAAGAATGTGCAGAATCTAAATTTTTAGCATAACATAAAATATATTCTAATTTTTTTCTAATTTGTTTTGAAAGAGCTGGTGCTGTACTAGTTTTCTCCCACATCCACATTCCAACGAAATTTTCATTTGTGAATATTTCATCACATAGCATTTTTAATGGTGCAACTTCATTATCATCAATATTTATAAAAATATATCCCTTTGAATTTAGTAAATCTTTTGCAATTCTTAATCTTTTGTCCATAAATGAAAGCCATTTACTATGCTTAAATTTGTCATTATTATCAACAAAATTATCATCATATTCAAAATCATTAGAACCTCTATTATAAGGTGGATCTATTATTATTAAATCAATACTATTCAAATGTGTTTTCTTTAATAAAGATAAACTATGTAAATTATCACCTTCTAAAAGTATATTTATTTTTTCTTGTGGATTATTAATTATATTATCATTTTTGTTATTTAAAAAAATAGGAATATTGTTTTTTATATCTATATCGGCTTTTTCTTCATGCTCTTCCCAATTTAGACCATATTTTCTATTGTTAATTTCCTTCTCAAACAGATTTAGAATTTTTGTTATTTCAATATTGTCTTTGTTATTTTTTCTTACATCTTGTATCATTTTTAAATATTCTTCTCTTTTTATGTCAGTTAGATTTTTTATGGACATATTTAATTCCTCCATTTGTAAATTATTTGCTCTATCTCCTAACTTTGTTTAATATATCACATTTTATTAAAAATTTCAATTATTAGTTTTTTTATGTATTTTATAGATTAATATTCCCTTAACTATTAAAACTATAGCTATAACTAATATGATTTGTGGCAAATTAGTATCACCTGTTTTTGGTATTTGATATGGTGCTAATTTATCATTTTTTTCTAAAAAGCTTTCTCCAGGTTTGTCTTTTTCAGAATTACCTTCACTTGGAGTGTCTGTTTCTGGTGTATCTTCGCTTGGTTTATTTTCATCTTGCTTAGTTTCTTCTAGCTTTATATCCATATAAGCAATTTCTAGTTCATTGAAAATGTCATCATCTTTTTGATATGTAAAAGTTTTAGTAGTTGAATAATTTCCACTTTCAATTTTTAATTCATATTGCTTTCCATATTTTAGTCCATAGAAAATAACAGCATTTTTACCTGATTCATTATTATTAATATAAATTGGTTCAATTTTATTTCCATTTTCACTTATTTGTGCTTTATCTACCTTAATATTAGTTTCATTTATATAAGTAAATATTTGTAGTTCATATGTATTTTCGATTCTTACATCTGTATCTCTTTCTAATAATGATAAAAGAGGTTTATAGTAATGATAAGATATTCCTAAATTTTTATAATTGTATTTATGTCTAATATCATTTAAAGTGTTTATACATTGTTCTAATCCATCATTATAAAAAGTATCTTCTTCTCCAACTGTTCCAAATTTTGGATCTTGAACTTCTGCTATTGATACTATTTTTATATTATGTTTTTTTGCTATGTCTACTTCTTGATTCATATTGTCCATAATTGTTTCTTTAAAATAATTCATAAAAGCAATATGGTCATAGTTATAATTCATTAAATCTTCTAATACTTCTTCTGATAATTTGTCTAACCATACTGGAAGAGCCATTGAATATTTTAGTCCAAGATTTTCTGCATAATCACAGCATTTTTTGGTGTTCTCTGTAAACTGCCTAAATAATGATAATTGTTTGTCTACATTACCTTCATTCGCCGCTTCTTGATACTCATCTGTTAAATAAAATTCAACATCCAAACTAACACCTTTTAATTTATAGTCTAAAATTTTATTTAACTCGTTTGCTTCATTTATTACACTTATTACATTATTCATATCTCCTTCAGTTAGCCAATCTCTTGCACCCTCTAATAAAAATACATCTAAGTTATATTTTTTTGCAAATTCCATAATCTCTTTTAATCTATTAATTTGATTATCATTAGCTGGTCTTTGAATATATAGAGTATTTATTTCTAAATAGTCAATTTCATCTTTTAATTTTGATATATTAAAATCATCTATATCCCAACAGTATAGTGAAACTATATTTTGATTACTTGGGTATTTTTGTGATGATGGTTTTATTTCTAATATTTTTCCTATGTCTTCTGCTAATTTTTCTCCAAAATATTTATTTCCTTCAACTGATAAATGTACTCCATCTTCAAGAATATATTCATCTGCATTTCCATCATTTTTAGGATGTCCTATATCTCCAGTACCTGTAATATAGCCTTCTTTTCCAATTGTTATTTTTTCGCCATTTTTATTATATGTATCACCATTTAGTAAGTCTATAAATGGTACTTCCTTTTCTAGAGCCTGCTCTTTTAATTTATTATTGATGTCTATTAAATCTTCTGGAACTTTTTCATTAGGATAATATGCTCCTATCGTAATTATTTTTGCACTTGTATTATTTTTTATATAATCAATACATTTTTCAGCCTCTGCAATTACTTCTGGTGCTTTATAACCGCTCCAATAATCATTTGGGCCTGCTTCCAAAACTATTACATCTGGATTTAAGTTTAATTGTTCTATTAATATCTCCAATCTCTCAGAATATATATCATTTTTACCTTTTGTATCAGCTACATACCCTGTTCCACCAACTCCATTATTTATACATTCAAGATTTAGAATATTTGATGTAACATTTGGCCAAGAATAATATGCTGCAAGGCTTCCACCTCTTGTGATACTTGAACCTACATATAAAACTTTTAAGTTGCTTGGTCTTTCTATAGCTTTTATTTCATCAGTTTCGTTAATTCTAACTCCATTAAAAACGCAGTCTGTTAATTCTACTTTAATTTTTCTTTCTTTCTTTTCATTAAACTCTATTTTATACCATATTCCTTTAAATGCATCTGTGTCACTTCCTGTTTCTTTTGTAGTTTGCTCTATTCCATCACGATAAGTTATTTCATATCCATTTCCTTCATCTACTAATATTCTAAATGAAGTACAAGTGTTTACAAAAAATTCTTTACAATTTACTATAAATTCAACTGAATATAATTGTGGCCATTTATTTTCTTTTGAATATATATTGTTTTGACCTATTATTGAGTTTCTCCATGAAACTGGTTCTAAGTTTGAATTATATGATTTATATAATGGATTTACATTTCCATCTTCTGTTTTTGGCATATACCATATTGTTGTTTCTTCTAAATTTTTTTCATCTTTCATTTGAGTTATTGATGGTGGATTTTTCATTATCTTTTCAGAATAATCATATGTATCAGTATATTTACTGTTTTCTTTTATTTCAATTTTTCCACAGACATACCAATTATTTTCTGTCTTTCCTTCACTTCCTAATAAATATGTTGGATTTTCGTCTTCATCATTTTCATATAAACCTATGGCTATTTTATAGTTTCCAGCATCTACATTTTCAAAAGTAACTGATACTTCTTCTTTTGAAAGTGTGTCAGGTTCCCATTCCTTAGGATTTATATCTGTTTTATATCTTTTTACTAATTTATTATTTTGGTCTAAAAGCCCAACATATACACTACAATCTTCATAAATTGGTGTAATTCCATCATTTTTAAATTCAAACGACATGTCCGTAGGTATATTTGATTCTATTTTTTCATGATAAGTTGCTTTTTTTAATCTAAAATAATATCCAATTTTGTTTGCTAATTGTTTGCAGTATTCTTGATTACCGTCATTATACCAAGCTTTATCAAGTTCAATATATGATGGCTTACATATTTGCATAGCTTCTTCTAATTTGCTATTAAAATATTCTTTTCCACCTTTTTCTTCATAATTCTCATATTTACTAGCATATTCGAATATCATTGGTAGTTTTCCATATGTTTTTGCAGAAGTTTCTAAACCATTTGTGTAAGTAATAATTCCATCTCTTCTTAAAGAAACTCCTTCATCTATTAATTCTTCATAAATATCATTGAATTTATCCTCTCCCCAAGGAATAATTAATTGCGTATTAGGAAAGGCTTCCATATATGGTTTAATATATTTTTCTTTTAGAAATTCAGGTTCTACTCTATTTTGCTTAATATATTCTTTTTCATCTAAAACATCTAAACCAAATAAATGTTGTTCTCCATAATTGCCATATGTTCTAATATCAATAAAAGCAATATTTGGATCTCCATCATACCTTTCTCCTAGTGCTTTCGTAAATTCATTTACATATTTTAAAAATGTTTCATCTTTCCAATCTGGAATATATTGTTTACCATTATGTCCACCTAAATTATATTTAGCACCTTTATCAAAGACAAATTTTGGCGTTACATAAGGCTCTTCACTTGATACATCTGCACACATTACACCAAAAGCAAATTTTTTATTGTATTTTATGCAATCTTCAATTCCTTCATCTATTAATGTAAAATCAAAGAAGCCTTCTTCTTTTTGCAGTTCTGACCAATCATATCTAGTATAAATAACTTTAGATATGTCTAACATGTCTTGTGAAACCCAGTTAAAGTTATATTTGTGTTCATCATCATATGTTAATCTTCTAGCATAATAAACAAACCCTTTTCCTTGATTTAATAGAACATCATTATTGTCTTGTATGATTTTTTCAACTATTTCATCATTTTGACTGTTTTCTCCGGTTGTTTATTCCCATAATAGTTGTTTCTGTAAATGTTAACATTATTACAAAAGTTAATAGTATAATTCCAATTTTTTTTAAAATTTCTCCCATAATATCCCCTTACCATTGTATTACTTGCAATATACTTATTTTTATGCTATATATTCTATCATTTTCGTATTTTTATGTCAACGTTTTTATGTCATAATTTTTTAATGTATGTATCAAGTAAATGTATGCAATTTTTTTATCTTTTTTCTAATCCTTATTTTTTAATGGGTTTATACTCTAAAAGAGTTGATAACTTTCTATCAACTCTTTTATTATTTTTTATGTTATTCGTATTTTAAAATGCATTAAAATTCTTTAAATGTTCTATGCCAATGGTTTCATTGTTGGGAATAATAACACATCTCTAATAGAAGCATTATCTGTTAATAGCATAACTAGTCTATCAATTCCAATTCCTATTCCTCCTGTTGGAGGCATTCCAATTTCTAATGCTTGAATGAAATCCTCATCCATCATACCAGCCTCATCATCTCCAGCTTCTCTAGCTTCTACTTGTTTTTTAAATCTTTCATATTGATCTATTGGATCATTTAACTCTGAAAATGCATTTCCATATTCACGTCCGCCAATAAATATTTCAAATCTTTCAGTTAATCTTGGATCTTCTTTCTTTCTCTTGGCAAGTGGTGAAATTTCAATTGGATAATCATAAATAAATGTTGGTTGAATTAATGTTTTTTCAACATATTCATCAAAGAATAAGCTAATTACATCTCCTCTTGTTTCCTTTGTTTTATCTGGGATGTCAATATTTCTTTCTTTTGCTAATTTAACTGCCTCTTCATCTGTCTTAATGTCATTAAAGTCAATCCCTGTTACTTCTTTGATTGAGTCTATCATCGTGATTTTTTTCCATCCAGGTGTTAAGTCAATTTCTTGTCCTTGATATGTTATTTTTGTTGTTCCAACTACTTTTATTGCGCATTTTGAGAATAATTCTTCTGTAAGATCCATCATATCATGATAATCACTATATGCTTCATATAATTCAATAGTTGTAAATTCTGGGTTATGACGAATATCCATCCCCTCATTTCTGAATATTCTTCCCATTTCATATACTTTGTCATATCCTCCTACTATTAGTCTTTTTAGATTTAATTCTGTTGCAATTCTTAAATACATATCAATGTTTAACGCATTATGATGTGTAATAAATGGTTTAGCTGTTGCTCCGCCAGATATAGTATTTAGCATTGGTGTGTCTACTTCTAAAAATCCCTTTTCATCTAAGATTTTTCTTATTTCACTGATAATTTGACTTCTCTTTTCAAATGTTTGCTTTACTTCTGGATTCATAATTAAATCCACATATCTTTGGCGATAACGTAAATCTACATCTTTTAATCCATGGAATTTTTCTGGTAATGGTCTTAGTGATTTAGATAATAATGTTACTTCCTTTGCATGAATAGAAATTTCTTCAGTTCTAGTTTTGAACACAAATCCACTTATTCCAATAATATCTCCTATGTCCCATGTTTTAAATTCTTTATAGCTTTCTTCTCCTAAATCATTAATGCTAACATAACTTTGTATTTTTTCATCACTGTCTTGTATTGTACAAAAAGAAGCCTTTCCCATAATCCTCTTAGCAATTATTCTTCCTGCGACTGTTACATCTTTTTGCTCAAATTTTTCATAATTCGTTTTTATGTCACCTGCCGTGTTGGTTCTGTTAAATTTTGTAATTTGATAGGGATCTTTGTCTTCTTGCTGTAATTCTTTTAATTTTTCTCTCCTTATTTGCATTAGATGGTTAATGTCTAATTCCTCTACTTCATTGTTTTGATTATTGTTTTCTTGCATTTAAATCTCTCCTCTGTTTATTTTTGTATATTATATAGCAAAAATTGGCAAAAGTAAAGTTTTCCCATAGAAAAAACACCATAATTTATATTACTTAATTATGGTGTTTTATTTAGGAATTTTTTGTATTTTATCTATTTTGCACTTTTAAATTTCTAGTGCTGTTAATCGATAGTCGAATTCTTTATGTTTTAAATTGTTTAGCTTTTTATGTTCTTCAAAATTTTCATTCATTTTGATTTGTTGTTCTAAAATTTTTGCTATGTTGTTCTTCATGATTCTTGAATTTTCTTCTAGTGCATTAACTTTTTCTTTTAGCATACTAACGTCTTCCTTTAGTCCACTAACATCTTCTTTTAGTTTGCTCATGTCTTTTTGCATGTTAATTAGTATGTCCAATATTTTTTCTTCCATTGTGTAAAACACCTCCTTATGAATTATTGTGATTTTTGATTTTAAAATTTGAATAAATTTTTTGACTTAAATTATATAGATAAAATACGTTGTCATTTTATCATATAATTATTAGTTTTTCAAGTATTAAATTGTTTAATTCATCTGTTTTTTGTATATATACATCATAAATTGATAAGAGTATGTTTTCATACTTTAGCTTTCATCATACAAATATAAAGCTGGGCGAAAGCCATAGCTACTGTCGGTACCGTTCGGTCTGTAGCTGTAGTCAAGACGGTTAGAAACTGGATATTTAATAGCGTCGAAAGCAAAACAGCCACCGCGAATAACCCTAGTGCTAGTGCCGTAAGCTTCCATGGTCCATTCCCATACATTTCCTGCCATATCATAAATATTTTTAACTTTATTGCTTTTATTGTTTTCTCCACTGCCTATATCTATTCCTGTTTTATGCTCTAAATTTCCTTCACTATTACTACTATACCATCCCATTTTTGTACTATCTTCTATATATATCTTTCCTTGTACATTCGGATTTCCTACATTACTCATCCACTTCATTATTGCATCCCATTGTACTCCATAACACAAAGTACTTTTTACACTTGTATATTTTTGCTGTCCTGCAAATTCTCTTGCTACTTGTACTGCTCCTCCTGTTTCTGTTGTCATATCATTTGCATTTGACCAACCTATTCTATTATAGACATTTGCTCCTTTTTTACATACCAGTGTTCCTCTTATTCCGGTATTACTAGCATTTGTATCAGTTGTTCCTGCTTCATATCTTCCTATATAAAATCCTTTATTATTCTTAACACTGTTATACATTTCTTGAATTTCTTTTAGTGTTGTACTTGCCATATCATCTACTGTTTCTCCATCTCCTTTTGGCTCATAATATTTTCCTTCTGTCAATTTATCTGATACAAATTCATATGATTGTAAAGTACCATTATAATATCCATTTTTTCTATTAAACTCTTCAAAATTTTCTACTGGTACCCACACAAATTGATTTTGTTCTTTATCTTCTATTACTATTCCGTCATCTACAATTGTTGCTGAATCATCCGCTGTTTTAAATCCTTTTGGAATCATTGCTTTTTTATTTTTTGTATCCATAAATATCGTATTTTCTTCTACTATGTCCTTTGGTAATTCTGTTACTATTATATGAGTATCTATAGTTTCTTCATTTGATATAACTGAACCATTTACCAATTTAACTATATAATTTCCATTAACATTTACAATAAAACTTAAATCTTTACTAACATTCCAATTCTCCTTACCTTCTAATTTATATTGGACATCCCATTTATCAACATATCCGTCATATTTAATATTAGAAACTGTTATTCTCCATTTGTCATTACTTATCTTTTCTTTAGAAAGTTCAAAAGTTGGTTCTCCAACATTAGGATTATTATATTCCACATTATACAAATTATCTGGTAATTGTTTTAAAGTATAATACATTTTATCATCATATTTTAGCCCTTGGCAACTCACAATACTTCTTGTTGCAACATTAACAAGAAAGTCTTGTTTAACTCCTTCAATTTTCAAATTTAAAATCAAATCTTCACTCCAATAGCGATACCCTTCTGAAGATGTAATACCTGTTTCTGGATTACTTGCTAATTCATCTAACAAATCTTTTTGTCTTGCATTAATTTCTTCACCAATGTCTAAAATTGTATAAATATCATTACCTTCTGAATTTTCCTTATCATTTCCATAATATATCTGACCATCTATCTCTATAGTATTATTGTCTTTATATGTCTGATAAATTTTATTTACTTGCATTTGCATTATTTTTAATTGTGATGTAAAACCTGTCAATTTAGACTTACTAATTACATTAATTCCACTATAGGTTGCTACAGAAGCTAGTATTACTAATACTATTATTGTAATTATTAAAGATATTAATGTTATTCCCTTTTTATTTTTCATTTGTTACCTCCTTGAGTTTAGTTTATCACGATTTTTGAGAGTTTGCAATAATTATATTCTGTTTTAAATGATTTTATTTTTTAGCTCTGATTTGATATTAATATTCATGCTTATTTTGACTAAAAAAAGGATTATGGGGCCGTCCCCAAATCCTTTATATCTATGACCCTTTGGTTTGAAGAACCACGCCATTCTAATTTTGGGTCGTGCAATTCTTCTACATATTGTCCATCTACTAGGACATCAATATACTGTAAAACCTCTTTATCTTTTAAATCTTTGTCATATAGAAAACCTGTCCAGCACCATATCGTTTTGTCTGGGAATTTTTCTTTGAAGGCTTTTGCTAATTTTGTAGTTCCTTCTATATTTTTAGGATGCATTGGCTCTCCACCTAAGATAGATAGGCCTACAATGTTTTCATTTTCACATAAAGAGAGTATATGTTTTATAGTTTCTTCTGTAAATTCTTTTCCTCCATTAAAATCATGGGTTTCTGGATTAAAACAATTTTTGCAATGAAATGCGCATCCTTGCATAAATACTGATACTCTGACTCCTGGTCCGTTTGAAATATCCATTTTTCTAATTTTATTGTATCTCATTATTCATCATCCTTATTATCAATATGTAATACTCTTTCTTTTATTTCTTGTGTTCTTCCTTTGTTCCAGAAATTACTTCCTATATAACCACAAGTTCTTCTTGCTACATTTAATGTATTGTGATCTCTGTTGCCACAATTTGGACAATACCATTCTAAGTCATTATCTATAAGAATTTCTCCATCATAACCACATTTTTGACAATAATCTGATTTTGTATTTAATTCTGCATACATGATATTATCATAAATAAATTGAATAACTTGTAAAACTGCATCAATATTGTTTTGTAAATTAGGTGTTTCAATATATGAGATTGCTCCCCCTGGGCTTAGTTGTTGAAATTCGCTTTCTAATTTTAATTTAGAAAATGCATCTATTTCTTCAAATACTGGCACATGGTATGAATTTGTGATGTAATCTCTATCAGTAATTCCTTCAATTTTTCCAAATCTTTTTTGCAAACATTTTGCAAATTTATATGTAGTTGATTCAATTGGTGTTCCATAAACACTATAATCTATATTTTCTGCTTCTTTCCATTCTTTGCATTTATCGTTTAGTTTTTGCATTACTTTTAATCCAAATTCTTTACCCTTACCATTATCAGTATGGCTACATCCTGTCATATATTTTACACATTCATATAATCCAGCATAACCAAGTGAAATAGTTGAATATCCGTTGTGCAATAATTCATGAATGCTTTCTCCTTTTTCTAGTCTTGCTAAAGCTCCATGTTGCCACAAGATTGGTGCTACATCACTTGTTGCTTTACTTAATCTTTGATGTCTTGCTTGTAATGCTCTATGGCATAACTCTAGTCTCTTTTCATAAATATCCCAGAAAGTCTCCATGTCTTTTCCTGATGATAATGCAACATCTACTAAATTGATTGTTACTACACCTTGATTAAATCTACCATAGTATTTTGGTTTGTTAGTTTTTGGATCAACATATGGTGTTAAGAATGAACGGCATCCCATACATGGATAACAGTTTCCATTACCATTTTTATCGATTTTTAATTCTAACATTTTCTTTTCTGAAATATAGTCTGGCACTAATCTTTTTGCTGTACATTTTGCTGCTAATTCTGTTAAATACCAATATTTACTGTCTTTTTTAATATTGTCTTCTTCCAAAATATATAATAATTTAGGAAATGCTGGTGTAACTCTAACACCCTTTTCATTTTTAAATCCTAATATTCTTTGATTTAAAAATTCTTCTATAATCATTGCTAATTCATCTTTGTATTCATCTGTTTCACCTAAGTACATACATACTGATAAGAATGGTGCTTGACCATTAGTATTTGTCATAGAATTTACTTGATAATTAAAAGTTTGTACTCCATCTTCTACTTCTTTTTTGGTATCTTGCATTGCAAAGTCTTTTGCAGTTTTTTCGTCTAATCCTCTTTCTTTGTATTTTTTTACATATTTGTCATAGCTGGCACGAACAAAAGGTGCTAAATGACTTAATGTTATTGTTGCTCCACCATAACTAGAAGATGTAACTGCTAGGATAATTTGTGTTGCAATAGTAGCTGCTGTAATAAATCTATGTGGTTTTTCTATCATAACTCCATTTATAATTGTACCATTTTGTAACATATCTTCTAAGTTGATTAATTCACAATTGTGTAATGCATTTTGTGCAAAATAATCTGCATCATGGAAATGTATAATTCCTTCGTCATGTGCTTTTACTATGTCTTCTGGTAATAAAAATCTTCTTGTTATATCTGTACTTGTTATACCTGCTAGATAATCTCTTTGTGTTGTTACTACTTTTGCATTTTTATTAGAATTTTCATTGTTCCAATAGTCGTTTTCTCCTTCAATTAATTCCTTAATTGATTGGTCTGTTGTATTGGCTTTTCTTACTAATTCTCTAGTATAACGGTAAGTAATATATTTTTTTGCTAATTCATATTTTCCATATTCCATTAATTTTTCTTCTATAATGTCTTGTATATCTTCTACTAAAATTCTTGGCTTATTTAACTCTTCAATGTATTTTATAATATCTTCAATTTTTTCTTTTGTAAGTTTTTCATTTCTACCTACTTCATTATTTGCTTTTTGAATTGCAATTCTTATTTTTTCTGGATTATAATCAACTATTGTTCCATCTCTTTTTATAATTTTCATTTTACATTTCCCCCTCATCTTTATTTGTGTTTAAATTATACCATAAAAAAATAAACTTTTTGTTGCAATTGCAACAATTTAGGAGTAAGATTTTTATAATCTTACTCCTTCAAGGAAAATTGTTTTTATTTCATTTGTGTTACAATTTTATTACAAAATTTTTCTTTTATTAATTCACAAATCAAATCCGCAGATTTCTCTACTCCCAAGGTATCACTATTAATGCAAATGTCGTAGTTAGCAGGATTATTCCATTCTTTTTCTGTGTAATATTTATAATGATTTGCTCTTAATTTGTCAATTCTTTTAATTTCTTTTTCTGCCTTATCCTTTTCAAATCCATAAATATCTGTTGCTCTTTTAATTTTATTTTTCATGTCACTATAAACAAATACTTTGACAACATTTTTTCTATCTTGTAATATAAAATCTGCACATCTACCAATTATGACACATGACTCTTTGTCTGCAACTTCTTTTATTAATTCAGATTCTTTCAAAAACAATTCATCTGCATTATTTAATCCTATATAATAACCATTATTTAAGCTTTCTAATGCATTTCTCTTCTGTTCATTTTTTTCTATGTACTCTGCTGACAATCCAGTTTCTTGTGCTATTTTTTCAATAAAATCTTTATCATAGAATTTGATGCCTAATTTATCAGCAATTAATCTTCCTACATATCTTCCGCCTGAACCATATTCTCTTGCAATTGTAATAACAACTTGTTCTTGTAATTGATTATCTGTGCTAGTATCATCAATTAATGCTTCACTCTTATGACTTTCGTTTTTCAATTTTTTAACTTCAAAAATAATTAAAATTATTGCTATAACAAACGCTAATCCATCAGCTACCGGTCCTGCATATAAAACTCCCATAAGTCCAAATATACTACTCAATATTACCATAGATGGTATTAAGAAGGCAATTTGCCTTGATAGTGATAATACCGCACTTTTGATACTTTTTCCAATTGCTTGAAAGAATATACCTGATGGTATTTGAATTCCATTACAAATGCATAATAAAAGATATGTTCTAAATGCTAAGCAAGCAAATTCCATATAATTACTATCACCATTACCAAAAATAGAAATTAATTTATCTGGTATAGTTTGGAATAAAATAAATGCAATTGTGCTAATAACAAGACTTAGACCTAATACCATTTTTAAAGTTTTCTTTACTCTATCAAATTTTCTTGCTCCATAATTATATCCAAAAATAGGTTGTGAACCTGCTGCAATACCGATTATAATACTATTTAAAATTTGGCTTATCTTCATAACAATTCCAAGTACAGTTATTGGTATGTCTGATCCAAATTTTGATTCTGCTCCATATTTTGCTAATAAATTGTTTTCAACTGCTACTACAAAAACAAAGCTCATTTGAGTAATAAAGCTACTAATTCCTAAGCCAGCAACTCTTTTTCCTATACTTAATTTAAGGTGACATGCTTCTTTGTTTAAAATAATAGATTTAAATTTTTTAAGGTATGCTATATTTAAAATAAATGTAACAAATTGACTAAATATTGTTGCTATTGCTGCTCCTTCTACTCCCATATGACATACAAATATAAGTATTGGATCTAATATAATGTTTAATACTGCTCCTACTACCATTGTTGTCATTGAAAATTTAGGACTTCCATCTGCTCGGATAATTGAATTTAATGTTGTTCCTATCATCATAAAAGGCAGACCCATTGCAATTATGCTTCCATATTTTAATGCATAATCTCTTAAATTATCTGTACAACCAAATATGTTTAAAAGCTGTGGTAGAAAGATTAAAGTAATTGCACAAAATATTATTGCTATGATAACTGATATAAGAATTCCATTTCCTACTCCTTTTGCCGCTTCCTCTTTTTTCTTTTCGCCTAGTTTTAAACTTAAATAACTAGCTGACCCATCTCCTAACATTAATGCAAATGCTAAGCATATCATTGTTAATGGGAACACAACGTTTGTTGCTCCATTTCCTAGATATCCTACTCCATGCCCTATAAATATTTGGTCTACTATGTTATATAAAGAGTTTACTAGTAGTGATATTATACATGGTATTGAGAATTTTTTGATTAGTTTTCCTATTTTTTCTGTTCCTAATATGTTTTCTTCTTTTTCCACTTTTTTCATTCCTTTCGCATAAAAAGACAACACTTGTATTTGTGTTGTTCTTTTTTCGCTTTTCAGCATTATTCATTTTAACATTTATAAACTTTTTTGTCAATACTAGTTATGCTTCTTCTGGTGCTTCTACTGGGCAAACTCCTGCACAAGTACCACAAGAAATGCATGCAGATTCATCAATAACGAATCTTTCATCGCCTTGTGAAATACATCCAACTGGACATTCTGCTGCACAAGCTCCACAAGAAATGCATTTGTCTGTAATTTTATATGACATATTTTTCACCTCCTATACTTCTTCATTTTCTAATCTTTCTAGTTCTTCTAATTCTTTTTTGTGTTCTAATTCCTCTTCATCAATTTTTTCTGAAACAGCATCTCTGATTATCTTAATGTCTTTTACATCATATTTTTTATAAAAATAGCTGTCTCCTTCGTTGTCTTTTATTTTTACTCTTACTTTTTCTTTTAATGTTTCTATAGAATCTACTTCCCCTTCTCCATCTTCTGTTTTTACTATTGCACCTATGTTTGGAAGTCTTTTAATTTTTTCTTCATATGTATCACTTTCATATTTTAAGCAACACATTAGTCTTCCACAATTACCTGATATTTTAGATGGATTTAATGACATATTTTGTTCTTTTGCCATTTTTATTGATACAGTTTCAAAGTCACTTAAAAATGAACAACAACAAAGTTCTCTACCACAAATGCCATTTCCTCCAATTCTTCTAACCTCATCTCTAACACCTATTTGTCTTAATTCTATACGAGTTTTATAAATAGCTGCTAAATCTTTTACCAGTTCCCTAAAGTCAATTCTACCATCTGCTGTGAAGTAAAATAAAATTTTGCTATTATCAAATTTATATTCTACGTCTGTCAAAGTCATGTCTAATTTGTGTTGTTTTATTTTTTTCAAGCAAATATCAAATGCTTCTTTTTCTTTTTTCTTACATTCTTCATAATGTTTATGGTCTTTATAGTTAGCAATCCTAATAACTTTTTTTAATGGTGTAATAATTTTCTCATCTTCTATCCAACGGTTAGGTATCACAACCTCCCCATATTCTTCTCCTTGTGCTGTCTCTACAATTACTTTATCACCTTTTCTAACTTTTAGACTTTTAGGGTTGAAAAAATAAATTTTTCCTAATTTTTTAAATCTAACTCCTATTATATTTTTCAACTATATTTCCTTTCTATTATTAAAAAAATAATTCATGATTATTTTTCAAATAAGTTATCCCACATATTAAATATTAAGTTATCTATACACATATCATAATTTGCATTTTGTTTCAATCTTTTTTTAGTGTTTTCCACAAGTTTGATACAATTTGTGTATAAATAGTTTTCTTTTGCATAATTTAATAAGATAATATTCATATATTCTAATATGTCAAAAACTTCTTCTTTTGCTTTATATAATGGTTCTGCTAATTCTAAAATATCTAGCAAATCTTTTTTTGGTAAGTTTTGTATTAGTTTTTCTATGCTTGTATATTCTGCTTGCTTATCTTTTAGTAAAATTGCTCTTCCTAGACTCCCTTGGAACATTTTTATCTGATTTTGAGTTAATTGTAAATTATAATTTTGTTCCATATACTGTTTAATTTTTTCGTCTTCTATTGGTTTAAAATTAAGTATTATACATCTAGATTTGATTGTTGGCAAAAAAGTATTTTCATTTCTTCCAATTAAGATAATTATTGCAAATTCTGGTGGTTCTTCCAATGTTTTTAGTAAACAATTTTGAGCTTCTGTGGTCATTGTGTCTGCATTATTTATTATATATACTTTCTTATTTGAAGTTATTGGTTTTTCCTGTATTTTTCTTTGTAAAAAACGAATTTGCTCAATTTTTATATTGTTTCCATCTGGTTCTACACACATAAAATCAGGATGATTGCCTATTATAAATTCTTTTTCTAAACACAATACTTTTTTTGCTAATTCTATTGCTAACATTTTTTTGCCAATTCCATCTGTTCCTACAAATAGATAACTATGCGATAATGTATTGTTTTCAATATTTTTTGATAACGTTTCTTTGATTAAATCATTTCCTATGATATTCTCAAACATTATTTTATGTCTCCCCATTTATTTAATGGCCAAATTCTAATAGCTACTGTGCTTTCAATTTTTTCTAATGGAATACATCCAAATGCTCTGCAATCTGTACTGTGGTTTCTGTTATCTCCCATAGCAAATACATAATTTTCAGGTACTACAAAATTGTTGAATCCAACTTCACCTATATCTGTAACAATTCCTGGTTGTAAATATGGCTCTTCTAGTTCTTCCCCATTAATATACACTTTTCCTTCTTTGATGTCTACATGTTCACCTGGAAGTGCTATAACTCTTTTTATATAACTTTTCTTATTTATTTCCAAAAAATTTTTGATAAACCATTGAATAGCATTTCTTTCTGAATATTTTGCAATTGGATTTTCTTGATTAACTTCTGATGATAAATAGTTTATTTTATCTGGTTCTTCAAAAGTTATAATGTCTCCTCTTTTAGGTAATGTTTTGGTTGTTCTGCTCCACCTGTTCAACCAAAGCCTTTCATTTTCAATTAAAGTTGGATTCATAGATACTTGTTTTACTATTGTCGGCGTACCTATAAAGTAACGAAATAACATTGCTAATATTAATGCAATTATAATACAATAAACCCATTCTAATATATCTTTGGCTTTCTCGCTCAACTTAATCTCTCCTTTTGCATAATTTTTACTTTTACTATTATACATTAATTTTTTTTACTTATCAATGAAAATATAAGATATTTTTAAAAATTATTGTTATAATTCAGTTGGTCAGATACGGTAATGAGCAATATAATATATTATTTATTTGTAACTCCCAACTACATAACAGACTGTAATGCAAAAGGCTTTTAATAATTATATTTTGAATAACTGCGTAAGCGATCAAACGAAACGAAGTGGAGTGCGATTTGGAGCAACTGACATATTAATCTTTTTATTATGGAAGTTGCGACACCAAAGTTATGAATAAATATCATTATTAAAAGCCTTTGCTAACAGTCTGTAATTTGTTGGTCCCCACGAATTGTTACTGCATAAATAATATATTATATTGCTCATTACCATATCTGACCAACTGAATTGTAACAAATATCACACTGTAATTGTTGACATCTTTATAGTTTTCTGTTAAAATAAATAAAGTTTAAACCTTATGTGGGTTTAAAGAGGGTGGTTCTACCATACTTATTTTTTCTTTTAATTAAGAAATTTAAAAAAGTATGGGAAGTTGCCCATACTTTTTTAGTATGGGACATTCACATAGTGACCCTTGTAAATGAACCAAAAAAAAGACGAAAGTCTTTCTTTAAAATAGTGTAAATAAAATGAAAGGAGATAACTTTTTTATTTTACAACTAAATAATCTTGCTCTTCAGAAGACCTTTGTTCAGACCGTTTAATGCACTATTTTAAAGTTTTCTGGGGCTCTATAAGAGCCCCTCTTTTTTATTGATTTTGTTGTTTTGTTGGAATTCTTATTACTACTTCTGTACCTTGTCCAACTACACTTTTTATATCTATACTTCCGCCATTTTTATCTAATATTTCTTTAGCAATTGAAAGACCGTAAGCCTGTTCCTCCCATTTCTCTAGTACGGGCCTTATCAACTCTATAAAATCTTTCAAAAATTCTATTTAAGTCTTCTTCTGGAATACCAATTCCATTATCAAAAACTTTAATATATGCATCATTATACACAAAGCCAACATATATTTTTATTTCTCCACCATCTTTTGTATATTTTATACTATTTGTTAAGATGTTTAGTACCACCCTTTCAATGTCATATTTATCTGCATATACTGGAGGTACATCAGCCGTTACAAAGCAATTTACAGTATGATTTTTCTTTTTTATTTCTATTGCCAATTTATCTTGACATTTTTTAACTAAATCACCTAAGTCAAAAGTTTCTTTTTGAGTAAATTTGTTATTATTATCATAGCGTGACAATGTTAATAAATCAGTAACTAATTTTGCCATCCTTCTTGCCTCTGTAGCAATAACATTTAAGAATTTATCTTGTGTTTCTTTATCATATTCTCCTTCTAATAATGTATCTGCATATCCCATAATAGATGTAATTGGTGTTTTTAATTCATGTGATACATCTGCAACAAATTCTTTTCTCATATTATCTAATTTGACATGTTCTGTAATGTCTTGAATTACAGCAATTACACCATCTGGTCTATCTGTTTCATTTTTAAATGGCGCAAAAAATACTTTCATATAGTTGTCTTCTACCTGAATTCTTTGCTCTGTTGAAGTCCAATTTTCTAAATAAATTATTTTTTCCATGTTAATATCTAAATTAAATTTTTTAAAAATATCCTCAAAAGTGTTATCTTCTGGTCTAATACTTAGGAATTTTTTAGCTGCTGGATTTATTAAAATAATGTCACCTTTCATATTAAAA
This sequence comes from uncultured Clostridia bacterium, assembly GCA_947595555.1. Lineage (GTDB taxonomy): Bacteria > Bacillota > Clostridia > TANB77 > CAG-508 > CAG-269. The sequence continues at coordinate 28,080 of CANQES010000002.1, forward strand.
GCAATAATTCCATCTGTCATATGAAGTAAAATAGTTTCTATCTGATTTTTTTGTGTTGATACTTCACTCAATTTTTCTTTTAATTCTGTAGTCATCATTCCTAAAACATTTTCTAACTTCTGTGTTTCATTGCCTTTTTTGGTTTTTATAATCCTCTTGTCATTTTTTCCATCTTCAGCTATTTTTTCTGCACTCTTAATTAATTTGTTAATCGGATAAATTAGATATTTTGAAAGATACACAGCTATCAGTATTCCAATAATTCCAAATAAAACTCCAGTTATTGATATTACTTCTATAACTTTGTTTTGTAATTCTTGTATATTTACTGCCTGTCCAGATTGCAAATGTTCATTGAGAACACTTAGTAAATTTAAAAAATAAATTCCAAGTCCACTTATTATGATTATTCCAATAATAAAGAACATTAAAATGATTTTATTAAATTGTATATTTTTGCGCATTTGCTTACTCCTATTTTAATAATTTTTTAATTTCTTCATAGATTTTATCGCCCGCTTCTTCTGTTGCAACTTTTCTAGCGTTTTTTCCCATTTCATACATTTTAGTTTTATCTTGAATTATCTCTTCTATATTTTTGTCCAATCTTTCTCCTGTTAAATCCTCGTTTACTATAATCTTTGCTGCATGTATGTTTTCTAACACTTTTGCATTATAGAACTGATGATTATGACTAACATTAGGAAGTGGTACCAAAATAGATGGTTTTCCTATGTTAGAAATTTCTGTCACAGTCATTGCTCCACTTCTTCCAACAATTACATCTGCAACATTCATTGCTTCCTCCATATTATAAATATATGGTACAATTTTCACATCTTTAATATTATTTATATTAATATTATTTTTCTCTAACTCTTCTTTTATCACATCATATTGTTTTGGACCAGTCGCCCACATTATTTGATAATTTTTATTCATTTTGTTTTTTATAATGTCTATAATAGCTTCATTTATCTTTTGCGCTCCTTGACTTCCTCCAGAAACTAGAACAATAGGCATATCTCCACTTAATTTCAATCCCATTAAAATATTATTTTTTTCATTATTCCCATATTCTCGTCTTTTTATTTTTACAGGAGTACCAGTACAAACTATTTTTTTTGCTTTTTTAATTCTTTGAATAGCATCTTTAAATGAAACTAAAATTACGTCTGTATTTTTTGCCAACATTTTTACTGCTCTTCCTGGAAAGCTATTACTTTCATGTATCATCGTAGGTATATCTAATTTATGTGCGGCCGTAATTGTAGCCCCACAAATATATCCACCTGTTCCAATGACTATGTCTGGTTTAAATTTGCTTATAATTTCTTTTGCTTCTTTAAAACCTTTCCATGTCAAATACATTTTTTTTAGATTTTCTATTGATATTTTTTTACTTAATCCATATGCATTAATAGTTTTTAATTCATATCCAGCTCTTGGAACTAAATCATTTTCTAATCCTCTTTCAGTACCTATAAAAATAACTTTAGAATTTTTGTCTTCTTTCATTATTTTATTGGCAATTGCTATTCCTGGATTAATATGACCAGCTGTGCCAGCTGCCGCAATAACAACTTTCATAACTTTCTCCTTATGAGAATTGAGGAAGCGAGTGAGGAATTGGGGACGGCCCCATAATCCTTATTATTAAATTTTATAAAAAAATTATAATTGAATTATTTAAAAAATAAGGATTATGGGGCGTCCCCAATTCCTCACTCGCTTCCTCAATTCTCTATCATGATTTTACGCTTGCTCTTGATATATTTAATAAAACTCCCATTCCACACAGTAACAGGAATAATGCTGTTCCACCGGTAGCTAAAGAATGGTAATGGCATTCCTGTTGCAGGCATAGAAGATGTTACAACAGCAACATTGATTATAACTTGGATTCCAACTAATGCTGTTATTCCTATAGCTACTAGGCTTCCAAACATATCTGGTGCTCTCATTGCAATCAAAATTCCTCTCCAAATAAAAATTGCAAATAATATTAGAACTAGTGCACATCCTACAAATCCTAATTCTTCTCCTAATATAGAGAAAATAAAGTCGTTGTGTGGTTCTGGTATGTATAAATATTTTTGTTTACTATCTCCAAGTCCGGCGCCAAATAGTCCTCCGTGAACCTATGGCATATAAACTTTGAATTACTTGCCAACCTGTATCTGTAGGATCTTGCCATGGGTCTAAAAATGTAACAACTCTTTGTAATCTATATGGTGAAAATAGAATTAAAGCGATTATACCAGGTATTCCAACAGCTCCTCCTGTAACCAAAAAGTGCCAAAATTTACAGCCTGCCATAATCATCATGATAGAACAAATTCCAATTATAACAACAGAAGCACTAAAATGTGGCTCTATAATTAGTAAGCCAATAATTGGAACTACCATGCATATATGCTTAATAAAACCTTTTCCATATAAGGGTAATTCATCTCTATTTTTTACTAAAATTCCTGCATAGAATATAATCATTAATAATTTTACTAACTCTGATGGTTGGAATGATAATGTCTCTGTGACATAAATCCATCTTTTTGCACCATTTACGGTCTTTCCTGCAACTAATACAAGAGCTAATAAAATAAATGCTACTACCCATGCATGTTTATAAAATTTTTGATAAAATCTATAATCTATTTTAGAAATAAATAGCATTGCTGCTACTCCTAAAATAGCAAATAAAAGTTGTTTTGAAAAATAAGAATAACTATCTCCACTTTCTGCTAATGCAGAAGGTGAACTCGCTGATAATACCATAACAAGCCCTACTGAAAGCAATAACAATATGGTAATTAGCAAAGTAAAATCAATTGGATTATTTATAAAACTTGAGAAACTTTTCTCTTTTCTTTTCTTCTTTGCCATGAATTATCTTCCTTTCTTACTTTCTAAATTATCATTAATCCAAAAACACTTAAAATTAAAGTAATTAAACTAAATACAATAACTACTTTACTTTCTTTCCAACCTAATAATTCAAAATGATGATGTAATGGTGCCATTTTGAAAAATCTTTTTCCCGTTTTTTTAAAATAAACTACTTGTATCATAACAGAAATGGTTTCTAATACAGGAATTAGAGCTATGATAATTAATAATAATGGCATCTTTAAATATAATGCAATTGCTGAAATAACTCCACCTAATAATAACGAACCCGTATCACCCATAAATACTTTGGCTGGATGTAAATTAAACATTAAAAATCCTAACACGCTACCAATTACTATGCTTCCAAATACAGATACTTCCTCTATACCAGACATTGCTCCAATAACTGTTAAACATGTAATAATAATAGCTGATATACTAGAAGATAAACCATCTATTCCATCAGTTAAATTAATAGCATTCGTTGTTCCTAATATAACCATTATAGAAAATGGAATATATAAAAGAATTGGCATATTAATATAAGTTTTTAAAAAAGGAATATAAGTATCTGTTCCTATATGTAATCCCTGTACTAAATAAATAACATAGATTACAGATACAATTAATAGCCCTAGCATTTTATAAGTTGGCTTTAACCCTTTTGTATTTTTCAAAACTAATTTTGTAAAATCATCAATAAACCCTATTGCTCCAAATCCAATTGTAAAAACTAGCATAGGTATTAATCTATTTGCCGTTTCCCTTTGCCCTTGTGCAGTTAGAAAAATATATGTTCCAGTTACTATAATTATCATAGTAACTATCATAATAATTCCACCCATTGTAGGTGTTCCCTGTTTTTTGAGATGCGACTGTGGTCCATCGTCTCTTTCTATTTGTCCTACTTTTAACTTTTTCAATATTGGTATAATAATGAAACCTGCGATAATAGATGCTATAAACGCAATGATTAACATACTCGTTTCTACTTTCATCTTACCAAACCTTTCTACCTTTGTAATAATTAACCTTCATTTATTATGTCATTTACTATAATTCTCTCATCATAAGGATATTTTACTCCATTAATGTCCTGATAAGGCTCATGACCTTTACCAGCTAAAACAATTATATCGCGTTTTGTTGCCATTTTGATAGCTTCCTTAATTGCTTCTGTTCTATCTACTATTACTTTATATTTTCCCTTTGTTTTCTTCATTCCTTCTTCAATTTGAGCAACAATTTTTTCTGGGTCTTCTGTTCTTGGATTATCAGAAGTAATAAAAGTAAAATCTGCTATTCTTCCTGATATTTCTCCCATAATTGGTCTTTTACCACTATCTCTATCTCCACCACAACCAAAAACACAAATAACTTTTCCTCTTGTATAGCTTTTTACAGCTTGTAAAATATTTTGCAAACTCTCTGGTGAATGTGCATAATCTATCATAATTGGTAATTCTTTTTTATTATCCACTAGTTCTGACCTGCCTGGCACTCTTACTTCCATTAATGCTTCTTTTACAGTTTCTGGAGAAATTCCAAGTTTTTGTGCTACACAAATAGCAGCTAATGAATTATATACACTAAATCTACCTGGTATTCCTGTTTTTACTCTTTCATTTTTGTCTGTTATTTTTACTTTAAAATCAACATAAGAATTTGTAATAGTAATATCCTTTGCTAAAACATTAGCATAATTATCAATTCCATAGGTAGTTATATTACTATCTGGAAATAATTGAGGAATTTTCGCTCCATGTAAGTCATCTACATTTACTATTCCTGTTTTACACATGTCAAATAATTTTAATTTTGAATGAAAATAATCATCCATATCTGGATGTTCTTTTGGACTTATATGATCTTCTGAAAAATTTGTAAATAATACAATATCAAATTCACATCCATCTACCCTGTGTAGTTTTAGGCTTTGTGAAGATACTTCCATTACAACTACTTCCACTCCTGATTCAACCATTTGTGCAAAATCTCTTTGTAATTCCAAACTTTCTGGTGTAGTTCTATCACTATCTTTTATTTTCTTTCCATTACAATAAGTTGCAATTGTGCCTATTAATCCGACTTTTTTGCCCGCTTTTTCAAGTATGTCTTTAATCATAAAAGTTGTTGTTGTTTTTCCTTTAGTTCCTGTTACCCCAATTAACTTGAATTTTTTAGATGGATTTCCGTAAAAATTAGAAGAGCAAATAGCTAATGCTTCTCTTGTGTTTTTTGACATTACAATTGTAATTCCTTCTGGTATTGCTAAGGATGTCAAGTCACAGCCTTCTTCTATCATCACAGCTGTTGCTCCATTTTCAATAGCCAAATTTACATACTGATGTCCATCAGTTGAAAAACCTTTGATAGCTATAAATAAAAATTCTTTTTTTATGTTTTTTGAATTGCTCTCAATTCCTTTTATATCTATATCTATATTACCTTTTACTTTTAGCCCTTCTAAACCAATTAACATTTCCTTTAATTTCATTTTTACTTACATCCCTTCTCATACTCATTTTATTTTGTTACATTATATAACGAATTTATTATTTTGTATAGTTTTTTTAGAAAAAAATCTCCTAATATATCTTATTAGGAGATTAATTTTTTATTACCTATTTTAAACTCATTTCGCAGTATTGACAGCGATAAATTTGTTTTTCTTTGTCCGTCAAAATAAATACTTGATCTAATTCTTTTTCATTTGAAGTAATACATCTTGGATTTTGGCATTTTGCAATATTCACAATTTTTTCTGGTAAATTTACTTTGTATTTATTTATTAATTTATCATCTTTTACAATGTTAATAGTTGCATTCGGTTCAATAAAACCAATTACGTCCATATTAATTTTTATATCTTTATCAATTTTTATTATATCCTTTCTTCCCATTTTTTTGCTTTTTGCATTTGTAATGATGGCAACAGAACAATCTAAGTCTTTTAATTTTAGTGCTTCATATATTTGCATTCCTTTTTTTGCACCAATATGGTCAATTACAATTCCATTTTTTATACTATCTATATTCATTATTCTACCTCCAATAATTTCATTATTAGTGCCATTCTAATATATTTTCCATATTCTACTTGTTTAAAATAACAAGCTCTTTTGTCATCATCTACATCTGTTGATATTTCATTTACTCTTGGCAATGGATGTAAAATGATCAAATCTTCTTTTGCCTTTTCTAATTTTTCTTTATTTAAAATATAATAGTCTTTTAAACGAACATAATCGTCTTCATTAAAAAATCTTTCTTTTTGTACTCTTGTCATGTATAAAACATCTAACTGATTCATATATTCTTCAATATCATTTGTTTCACAATATTCAATATGATTTTTATCTAAAATATCTCTTTTAATATATTCGGGAATTACAAGTTCTTTTGGTGAAATTAGTACGAATTTTATATTTTTGTATCTTGACATAGCAGTAATTAGTGAATGTACTGTTCTTCCAAATTTTAAATCTCCACATAAACCAATAGTTAAATTGTCTAATCTATTTTTTTCGCAATGAATTGTTAATAAGTCTGTTAATGTCTGTGTTGGATGGTTGTGTCCTCCATCTCCTGCATTAATTATTGGTACTACTGATTTTAATGATGCTACTAATGGTGCTCCTTCTTTTGGATGTCTCATTGCTATAATATCACTATATGCTC
>CANQES010000003.1 GCA_947595555.1 uncultured Clostridia bacterium
AAATATAGGAGAAAGAGTTACTTTTTATATATGCAAAATCTATATAAATACAATAGACATAGGGCAAACTTATAATGGAGCGAGTAAAACAATAGCGATAGCAATAATAAACTTTAGTTATTTTAATAGAAAAGAATATCATCAAATAGCACATTTAAAATTTGAAGAGTGTACAGACAAAAATGAAATAGTGGAAGACATAATAAAAGGAAAAGAAAGTAAAACAGTAACAGATAAACTAGAAGTACATATTATAGACTTAGCAAAATTTAAAAAGATGAAAAAGCCCAAAGGAGAATTAGCGGATTGGTTAAATCTAATAATAGGAAATGAGGGGGAAATAGACATGTCAAGTCAAAGAAATAAAATAATAGCAAAGGTAAATGAAGAAAACAAAAGACTAAGTGCGAGTCAAAAAATGCAGGCAATGTATTTATCACAGCAAATGGCATTGTATGATTACAATACTAATATGAGCGTAGCAAGAAAAGAAGGAGAAAAAATAGGGGAAAGAAGAGGAGAAAAAAGAGGAGAAAGAAAAGGAAAAAAAGAAGCAATGAAAGAAGTAGCCCAAAAGATGTTAAAAGAAAAAATGGATATTGAGAAAATAGAAAGATTAACAGGATTAACTGAAAAAGACATAAATAATTTAAAAAACTAAAAAGAAAAATTGCTCAAAATTAGAAATAATTTTTAGAGCAACTTTTTTATTTTAAATACATCATCAAAAAGCTTGAAATTTCCTTCATTTTGTAGTACAATACTAAAAGTAAAAAATAGATAGGAGTGGAGAATATGGTAATTATTATGTTAGGAGCACCAGGAACGGGAAAAGGAACGGTAGCTAGTATTTTAACAGAAAAACTTGGAGTACCACAAGTATCAACAGGAGATATTTTTAGAGCGAACATAAAAGAAGGAACAGAATTAGGAAAATTAGCAGAGAGTTACATGTCACAGGGAAAACTAGTACCAGATGATGTAACAATTGATTTAGTAAGAAATAGACTAAAAGAAGATGATGTAAAAAATGGAATCATATTAGACGGATTTCCAAGAACTGTATTACAAGCACAAGAATTAGACAAAATGTTAGAAGAACAAGGAAGAAAAGTTGACATTGTTATTAACTTAACAACACCACGAGAAGAAATATTTGAAAGATTAGTAAACAGAAGAGTTTGCTCAAATTCAAATTGCAAAACAATATACAATATTGTATTAAATCCACCAAAAGTAGAAGGAATATGTGATAAATGTGGTGGAGAGCTAATTCAAAGAAAAGATGACAGAAAAGAAACACTAGAAGCGAGATTGGAAGATTATGAAAAAACAACAAGTCCATTAGTGGATTACTATGAAGAAAAAGGAAACTTACGTACAGAGATTGTAAGTAAATCTGCAAATAGAATGGGAAAAGATGTAGCAGAAGATATTGTTAAATTATTTAACTAGGTGGGAGACGAATAAAAATTGGTAACGATTAAATCAAAAAAAGAAATAGAATTAATGAAAGAAGTATGCAGAATTGTTGCATTAACTTATAAGGAATTAGAAGAAAAAATAAAGCCAGGTATGTCAACATGGGAATTAGATCAAATAGCAGAAAAGAAAATGAGAAGCTTGGGAGCAGTTCCAGCAGAAAAGGGGTACGATATTGGAATCAAAGGAGTACCTCCTTTTCCTGCTTCGCTATGTGTTTCAATAAATGATGAAGTTATACATGGGATACCATCTAAACATAGAATAGTAAAAGAAGGGGATGTTGTAAGTATTGATACAGTAGCATTAAAAAATGGCTATAATGGAGATGCTGCAAGAACCTTTATTGTTGGAAAAGGTACAAAAGAAGCGGAAAGATTAGTACAAGTGACAAAACAAGCTTTTTATGAAGGAATCAAGTATGCTAAGCAGGGCAATCGAATTGGAGATGTATGTCATGCAATAGGAGAATATGTGCATTCACAAGGATATTCAGTAGTAAAAGAATTTCAAGGACATGGAATTGGAAGAGAAATGCACGAAGATCCTGGAATTCCTAATTATGGCAAAGCAGGAAGAGGAATACGCTTGGAACCAGGAATGACATTGGCCATAGAACCCATGGTAATACAGGGGAAATCTAATATTTTAGAATTAGATGATGGTTGGACAATTATTACTGAAGATGGTAGTTTAGCAGCTCATTATGAAAATACAATTTTAATTACAGAAAAAGAGCCAGAAATCTTGACAATTATTTAAAAATGATGTATAATACAATGGTTATTATGCAAAATAGCGATATTTTGCCTTAAAATCAGTTGTTTTAATAACTTGAAAGGAATGATATTAAAGATGGCAAAAGAAGATGTTATCGAAATCGAAGGAACGGTAGTAGAGGCATTACCAAATACAAATTTTAAAGTAGAATTGGAAAATGGACATCAAATATTAGCTCATATTTCAGGAAAATTAAGAATGAACTATATTAAAATTTTACCAGGAGACAAAGTAAAAGTTGAGCTTTCACCTTATGATTTAACAAGAGGAAGAATTACTTGGAGAGCGAAATAAAAAGTTAAAAATTAACCCATATAATATATAAATCAAACAGGAGGTGCGAAAAATGAAAGTAAGACCATCAGTAAAAAAAATATGTGATAAATGCAAAATTATCAAAAGAAAGGGTGTAACTAGAGTTATCTGTGAAAACCCTAAACACAAACAAAGACAAGGCTAAACATTACAAATTGCTTATAACACAAATTTGGTAGCGGCTGTGAATTCTCATATTAGAGAATTACATATCAATTTGTGTTAATATATATGTCTTAAAACTTTAAAGAGACTAGAGTAAACGCTAGTGCATTTCACCTTTAAAGACATTTAGGACAAACAAATAAATAATATTGTGGAGGTGCAAAAAAATATGGCTCGTATTGCAGGAGTTGACTTACCAAAAGAGAAGAGAGTTGAAATAGGACTTACTTATATTTATGGTATAGGAGTATCAAGTGCTAGAAAAATACTTGCAAAAGCTGGAATAAATCCAGACACTAGAGTAAAGGATTTAACAGATGAACAAGTAAATGATATTAGAAAAGTAATTGATGAATCTTATATGGTTGAAGGTGACCTAAGAAGAGAAGTTGCTCTTAATATCAAAAGACTTACTGAAATTGGATGTTACAGAGGAATTAGACATAGAAAAGGTCTTCCAGTAAGAGGACAAAGAACAAAAACAAACAGTAGAACAAGAAAAGGTCCTAGAAAATTAGTAAGCAAAGCTAAAAAGGATTAATTAGAAAATTAATAAGGAGGAAAAAAGCAAAATGGCTAAAAGTGTAACAACAAAAAAAGTAGCTAGAAGAAATAGAAAAAACATTGAAAAAGGTTCAGCACATATTCATTCTAGTTTTAATAATACAATAGTTACTATTACAGATACACAAGGAAATGCTATCTCATGGGGAAGTGCTGGAGGATTAGGATTTAAAGGTTCTAGAAAAAGCACACCATATGCAGCAGGTCAAGTAGCAGAAACAGCTGCAAAAGCCGCAATGGAACATGGATTAAAATCAGTAGAAGTATTTGTAAAAGGACCAGGTTCTGGTAGAGAAGCTGCTATTCGTGCACTTCAAACAGCAGGTCTTGAAATAAGTGCTATTAAAGATGTAACGCCAATACCACACAATGGTTGTAGACCACCAAAAAGAAGAAGAGTTTAATACAGGCGAATAAGGAAAGGAGTAAAAAAATGGCAAGATATAAAGACGAGCAATGTCGTAGATGCCGTAGAGAAGGACAAAAATTGTTCTTAAAAGGAGAAAGATGCTATACAGACAAATGCAGTATATCAAGAAGAAACTATGCACCAGGACAACATGGTCAAAAAAGAGCAAAACTTTCTGAATACGGAACTCAATTAAGAGAAAAACAAAAAACGAAAGCATATTATGGAGTCGGAGAAAAACAATTTAGAAAATACTTTGAAATGGCTTCCAACAAAAAAGGTGTAACAGGTGAAAATTTGTTACAAATATTAGAAAGCAGATTAGATAATGTTGTTTATAGATTAGGATTTGGAACATCTAGAGCACAAGCAAGACAATTTGTAAATCATGCACAATTTGAAGTCAATGGAAAAAGAGTGGATATCCCATCTTATCTAGTAAAAGCAGGAGATATAATCACTGTAAGAGAAAATAGAAAAGACAATGCTACTATCAAAATTAATGTAGAAGAATCAAGTAAGAGACCAATTCCTGCTTGGTTAGAAAAAGACAGCGAAAAATTAAGTGGCAAAGTAATTCGTTTAGCATCTAGAGAAGACATTGATATTCCAATAGAAGAACATTTAATAGTAGAGCTTTACTCAAAATAATAGGAATTATTAAAAAAGCCTATGAAGTTATAAAAAGTTTGAGAAGGCTATTCTCAAATATTAGGAGGTAAAAATGATAGGATTTGAAAAGCCAAATATTGAATGTCTAGAGGTTGATGATGCAAATAACTATGCAAAATTTGTATGTGAACCATTAGAAAGAGGTTATGGTGTAACAATAGGAAATTCTTTAAGAAGAATATTACTTTCATCACTTCCAGGATGTGCTATAACAAGTGCAAAAATAGATGGAGTATTACATGAATTTTCTACCATTCCAAATGTTGTAGAAGATGTACCAGAAATAATTATCAATTTAAAAAGTGTTAGATTAAAATTTGATGAAAATGAAGAAAAAGTTTTAAGAATTGATGTTAAGGGAGAAGGAGAAGTTACTGCAGGAGATATTATAACAGATGGAACTGTAGACATTCTAAACCCAGAACTACATATAGCTACAATTGCAAAAGGTGGAAGTCTAAAAATAGAAATGACAGCAGATAGAGGAAGAGGATATAATTCAGCAGAAAAAAATAAAAAGAACAATCAAGATATATCAGTGCTTCCAATAGATTCAATCTATACACCAGTAAAAAAAGTCAACTATCAAGTAGAAAATACTAGAGTTGGTCAAATGGTAGATTATGATAAACTAGTTATCGAAGTATGGACAGATGGAAGTCTAAAAGCACATGAGGCTTTAAGTTTAGCAGCTAAAGTAATGACAGGTCATTTAGAATTATTTATTGATTTATCAGAGGCTACAAAAAATACTCAAGTTATGATTGAGAAAGAAGAATCTAAGAAAGAAAAAGTTTTAGAAATGTCAATTGAGGAACTAGAATTATCAGTTCGTTCTTTCAACTGTTTAAAAAGAGCAGGAATTGCAACAGTGGAAGATTTAACAAATAAATCTGAAACAGATATGATGAAAGTAAGAAATTTAGGAAAGAAATCATTTGACGAAGTAACTGCAAAATTACATTCATTAGGATTAGATTTTGCAAAAGAAGATGACTAGAAGAAAATTAGTTAAAGGAAGGTGAAAAAATTGGCTACAAATAGAAAGTTAGGTAGAACAACAGATATTAGAATGTCTATGTTAAAAACTTTAACAACAGATTTAATACAACATGGAAAAGTTGAAACTACATTACCAAGAGCAAAAGAAGTAAAAGCAATTGCAGATAGCCTTATAGCACTTGCAATTAAAGAAAAAGATAATTATGAGACTATTGAGGTTAAAGTTGTAAAAGCAAAATTAGATGCAAAAGGTAATAAAGAAACTGAATTAGTAAAAAGCAAAAATGGCAAAGAATATCTAAAAGTAGTAAAAGAAGAAAAAACAGAAAAAAGACAAAAAGATATGCCAACTAGATTAAATGCTAGAAGAAAAATGATGAGAAAATTAAATAAAGTTAAAGATAGCGAAGGACATAATATTGATTTACCATCAAAATTATTTAATGAAATAGCTCCAAAATATGCTGGTAAAAATGTAGGAGGATATACTCGTATTATTAAAGCAGGACCTAGAAAAGGTGATGGAGCAGAAGTGGCTATTTTACAACTTATATAAAAATAAAAGAGTCCCCTAATTCAGGGGACTTTTAGCATTTTAAGTGTCCAAAAATCTTTCAACTCAATACAAATTGCATTTTGCAATAAAATTTATGACTATATTGTATCATATTTTCTTGGAATATACAATAAAATCACAACTTTGAAATTATTACATATAATAAGACCATAGGAGGCTAAAAAATGACAGAATTTATTTTAAGAACCATATTTTGGACGTTAGCAATTTATGGATTTATTGACATAATAAAAAATATAATGTACATATTAACATATACTAAATTTCAATCTGATGGTATATATGTAATTATAGCTGTTAAGAACCAAGAAGAGAAAATAGAAGGTTTTTTACGTTCTAGCTTATTTAAAATATTGTATGGAAAAGAAGAGTATTTAAAGGATATTATTGTAGCTGACCTAAAATCAACAGATAAAACAAAAGAAATTGCCAAGAAATTAGAAATGGAATATGACTGCTTGAGAGTGACAAGTTGGAAAGAATGCAAAGATATAATAGATAATATAAATGATAACTAAACATTTTTGAATTCCATTTTTCCATTTAACCAGGCACAGTACATTAGTAATTAAAAGATACATCTTGTTCATTTCGTTCAAAAAGAATTTGTAATTAAAAAAAATGCGCCTCTTTCACGAAAGAAAATAACTTATTTGTATATTTAGAATAAATTATTTGTGTGACTGAAGTAAGTTTAAGAATTCTTAAATCATTTTATGGAAAGCGTTCAATTTTATATTGGAAGGGTGCCATAAAATGATTTTAGAATTCTTTTACTTATGGAGGAAACCAAAAATTTATGAAAAATATACAAATAAGTTATTTTTCGTGAACATTTCTCATTTTTTTTAATAACAAGTTCTATTTTTTCCTCAATTCAAGCGATGTATCTTTTAATTACTAATGTACTGTGCCTGGTTAAATGGAAAAATGAAATTCAAAAAGGTGTATCTTGAAATAAAGCATATTTTATGATAATATAACATGTAACAAGGAGAAATAGATGGAAATTATAGGTGAAATAGAAGCTATTATTTATAAAAATGAAATAAATAGCTATACAATAGCAGAATTTGAGACCGATGAAGAAACTACAACAATTGTAGGTTATTTACCATTTGTAAACATTGGAGACACATTAAAAGTAATAGGAAAATTTGTAGAACATAAAGAATATGGAAGGCAATTTAAAGTTGACACCTTTGAAAAAATGATGCCACAAACATTAGGAGCACTAGAAAAATACTTATCAAACGGAAATATAAAAGGAATAGGAGAAGCGCTAGCAAAAAGAATTGTAAAAAAATTTGGAGAAGAAACAATTTACATTTTCAAGCATGAGCCAAAAAGGTTAGCAGACATCAGAGGAATTTCAGAAAATAAAGCAATGGAAATGTCAGAGGACTTTATTCAAAATTGGGAAGTATGGCAAATAGTTGGCTTTTTAGAAAGATTTGGAATTGGGGCAGAACATGCTAAAAAAGTTTTTGATTTATTTGGAAGCAACGCAATTGAACAAATAGAAGCAAATCCATATATTTTAATTGATATAACAAGAGGAGTAGACTTTAAGCAAATTGATAAAATGGCACTAGACTTAGGGATAAATTACGATAATGAAAAAAGAGTTGAAAGTGGAATTAAATATGGATTAATTAGAAGTACTTATAATGGACATGCCTGTGTATTAAAAAGCAATTTAATTGAATTTGTTATCAACTTATTAGATGTAAGTACAGAAAATGTAGAAGATGGATTAATAAATTTAAAGGTAAAAGATGACATTGTAGTAGAAGAAAGGGAGAAAGAAGAATATGTTTATTTAAAAGCGTTTTATCAAGCAGAAGCTGATATCGTATTTAGAATTAATAGATTACAAAATGCTAAGAATGTTAAAAAAATAGCGCACATAGAAACTGAATTAAAAAAAGTGGAGTCAACTTCAAAAATAGAATTATCAGAAAAGCAAAAAGAAGCTGTAAAATTAGTAAATGAAAATAATGTTACAATTATTACTGGAGGACCAGGTACAGGAAAAACTACAATAATAAAAACAATTATAGATATCTATGAAGGAAAAGGTAAAAAAGTCGTACTTTGTGCACCAACAGGAAGAGCAGCAAAGAGAATGACTGAAACAACAGGAAAAGAAGCATCAACTTTACATCGACTATTAGAAATTGGAAAAATCAATGAAGACAGTTTATACAAAAATATGGGAGATTATGAAGGTGCACCAATTGATGGTGATATAATTATAGTTGATGAGATGTCAATGGTGGATATGTTTTTAATGGATTATTTATTAAAATGCATATATCAAGGTAGTAAATTAGTATTAGTGGGTGATGAAGACCAGTTGGCATCAGTTGGACCAGGATGTGTTTTAAAGGATTTCATTCATTCGGAAGAAATAACTACAGTACGATTAGACAAGATTTTCAGACAAGCGGCACAAAGTAAAATTATTTTAAATGCTCACCGTGTAAATCATGGAGAGACATTTTTAAAAAAGAATGAACAAGAAGATTTAAAAGAAGATTTCTTTTTTATAAAGCAGATTTATCAAGAGAAAATGCTAGAAGAAGTAATTTCCTTATGCACAGGAAGATTACAAAATTATGGAGATTATGACTTTTTTCAAAATATTCAAGTATTATCACCTACTAAAAAAGGAATGCTTGGAACGAAAGAATTAAATAAAGCTTTGCAAGAAAAATTAAATCCAAATCTTTACAATCTTCCAGAAAAAGCAAGTATGGGGGCCATTTATCGAGTGGGAGATAGAGTTATGCAGATTAAGAATAATTATGATATCTATTGGGAAAGAGATATTGCAGGTAAAGAAACGGGAAGCGGAGTTTTTAATGGAGAAATAGGAACAATTACTGACATAAATGAAAGAGAAAAACAGTTGGAAATTAAGTTTGATGATGAAAAAGTAGCTTGGTATGAGTTTTCAGATTTAGATCAAATTGAACATAGTTATTGCATTACTATTCATAAAGCGCAACGGTAGTGAATTTGATGTTGTTATCATGGTAATACCGCCATCTTCTCCTATGTTATTAACCAGAAATCTGCTTTATACAGGTATTACTAGAGCAAAAAAACTTCTAATTGTGGTTGGTATGGAAAAAGTAGTAGAATTTATGATTCAAAATGTAGATGTGAAAAAACGCAATACAGGATTAGAATACAAAATGCGAAGAATAAAGGAAACAAATCCATAATAATATAGAAAGAACTGATTTTTCAGTTCTTTTTGTCGTATAATGTCGAAAACTTTTTTGCTAATTTTATAAAAATATATTGACTTGAGCATAAAAATAAATTATAATGTAAACTACAAAAGGAGGTACGGTTATGATAAAAACTATTAAAATAATGGAAAAAGGAAAAATATTTTATGGAAAAATAAGTAGAGTAATAAAAAAAGATGGATGGATATATGATTATGATTGGAAAATAGCTTTTAAATCAGAAAAGTATAGGGAAGAATTTTTAAATAAAATAAAAATAGCACAAAAAGATATAAAAGAGGGAAGATTATATTCATTAAAGGAATTAGAAGAAATATTACAAGAGGAGGGAAGTAAAAATTAGTATATTAGAATATAAAGTAGAAATTACAGAATTATTTATACATGAGCTAAATCAAATATTAGGATATATAAAATATAAATTGCTAAATGAAAATATATCAAATAAAATCAAACAAAATATATTGTATCGAATTTCTGATTTATCATATATGCCTAGAAAATATCAATTAATTAGAAAAGATGCAAATACAGAAATTCGAAGGATGATAGTTAAAAATTACATTATAATTTATCAAGTCAACAATGAAATAGAAACAGTTATTATAATAAACATTTTTTATGTCAAAAGAAATTATTTAAAATTTATTTAATTCAAAAAATTAAAATCAAAGGAGAATTCAAATTCTAGAACAAATATTAAATCTCATTTATCCACCAACGTGCGGAATATGTGGAAAATTAAATCCTAATTTTATATGCCCAAAATGTAAAAGACATTTAGAATTACAAGCTAAATTTAAAAACGAAAAAAAATCAAAAAAATGCTATAATTTTGAAGAGCATTTATATATTTTTAAATATAAAGGAATAATAAGAGAGGCAATAATAAACTACAAATTTAGAGAAAAAGCTTACATATACAAAACATTCATAAATTTTTTATTAAAAAATAAAAAATTCTTTAACATACTGACATCATATAATATGGTAGTCCCAGTTCCAATAAGTTCCAAAAGGCAAAAAGAACGAGGATATAATCAAAGTGCATTAATTGCCAAAGAAATAGCCAAACTAACTAAAATACAATACAATGACATAAGTCTTTTAAAAGTAAAAAATATAACAGAACAAAGTAAATTAAACAGGAAAGAAAGAATAAAAAATATAGAAGGTGCATATAAATTACGTTTTAAAAAACTGCTAAAGAATAAAAAAATTTTGTTAGTAGATGATGTTTATACAACAGGTAGCACAGTCAATGAATGTAGTAAAATATTAATGCAAGCACAACCACAGAAAATAGGTGTACTAACAATTGCAAAAGATTAATAATTTTATGAGCAACTCCTAGCTATATTTAGGTGTAGTGCCAAGGCTTTTAATAATTATATTTTGAATAACTGCGTAAGCGACCAAACGAGCTGTGCGAGTGCGATTTGGAGCAACTGACATTTGAATTTTTATTATGGAAGTTGCGACACCAAAGTTATGAAAAAATATAATTATTAAAAGCATTGCATCACACCTAGTTATATAGCTAGAATGTAATTATAAAAAATTAGATTTTGTAAATTAATATATTATAAAGTATAGATTTTAAAAGACATTTATGATAAAATAATACCAGTTTTAATTAATAGCAAAAGAGGAAAAGAAAGGAAGGAATAAAACATGGAAGATTTAGTAGAAAGCATACTAGACTACGTAAGATCAGACTATACAGACTATGCAATCATGATTAATGGAGAATGGGGTTCTGGAAAAACGCATTTTTGGAACAACAAAATAAGAAATAAAATAGAATCATTACAACTAAACGGAAAAAGATATACCACCATATATATGTCATTATACGGAATATCAAACCTAGAAGAAATTAGCAAAAAAATATTCATAGAAACAACACAACTAATGGACAAAAACCTAAGAAAATTCATGAGTAACAATGGACAAACAACAATCCCTGAATATGCAAAAACAGGAATTGACATGGCAAATTTTTTTGGAGTAACACAAAATGGAGATAAAGTAGATTATAGCGAATTCTTTTCTACAGATGACAAAGTATTATGCTTTGATGACTTAGAGAGGGCAAATGTAGACGTTATAGATATATTAGGATATATAAACAACTTTGTAGAGCATGACCATATCAAAACAATAATAATATGTAATGAAAAAGAACTTTCTACTAAATTAAAAAGTTCAAACCTTGAAATGAAAACATTTATAGCAACATATCTTTTAGACAAACAAGATGAATTAAACAAAACGGACAAGCCAATGGTTGAGAAAATTCAAGACAAAATAGAGCATGTATTTGACAAAGCAAATGATTATGAAAGAATAAAAGAAAAACTAATTGGAGAAACATTCGAATATGCACCTAAATTTGACTATATAATCAATGGAATTTTAATGAGATATGAAAATGATCCAGACTTAATTCGATTTTTAAGAGAAAGTACAGGGCTTATTATTTCAACATTCCATAAAAGTGGCACAAGAAATTTAAGAATTTTAAAACATGCATTAAATGATTTTAAGAAAATATATGAAATGGTAAATAAATCATATCCAAATACAAACCATAGAGTTATGCAAACAATGCTAATATTCACAATAGCAGTATCTTTTGAAATAAAAGCAGGTAGAATTATAAAAGACAAATTTGTTAATATCAAAGACAATGAAGAATATAAATCAATTTTAGTATCTTCTAGAATATTAATGGACAACAGACAATTTTACATTAAAGAATTCGATAATAATTATTATTACAACTTCAAATCAGAATATAGGTTCTTTAAATTCATTGAATACTATGTTAGAACACGTATATTTGATATGAAATTATTTAAAGAAAACATGGAAACAATTAGAAATACAGTTGATATAGAAAACTTACCAGGATATAAAAGATTATTAACAGAAGAATACTGGAAAATTTCGGATGACCAATTTGATGGTGTAATTCAAGAAGTAATAAATGATGTAAAAGAGGGAAAGCTAACTTTAATTGATACTGTAAAATTATTTGCATACTTTAGTTATTTTTCAAGAAAAGGATTAATCAATTATGATTTAAAAACATTAAAAAGTTTATTCTTCAATGGAATGAACATAGCTTCTTTATCTTCTCAATATTGCCCAAACCCAAAAGAAGAATTGGGAAAAATAGCAATAGAAGAAGTGGAAGAAGATATGGAAGATATATTAAAACACTTTAATATGCTAAATGACCAATTATTAGAAAAAATGTATAAAGAAAAAGCAGATGAAATCATGAAATGCATACCTATGAAAATGGAATTATTTTATGAAAAATTTGATAAAGAATGTATGGATGTACCAATATTTAAATACTATGACCCATTCCAATTATTCCAAAGAATTTCATGTGCAAGTAATGAAGACATTGTTCTAATTAAAGAAAAATTGATAGATAGAGCAAATAGATATACAAAAGAAATAGAACCAGAAATAAAAAATATCAAGCAATTAAAACAAATTATAGATGATTACTTAAAGGGAAAAGACCCAACAATAAAAATTGTTATGTTAAAAGAATTTTCAAAAGATATGGGATATATATTAGATAAATATAAATTAAGCTTTTTGCCAAGGAAAGAAGAAAAAGTAGAAGAAGAGCAAACAGGAGAATAGAACATGGATGCTAAGCAAGCAGAAAAAAGAATTAAAGAATTAAGGGAACAATTAGAATATCATGCTCGAAAATATTATGATGAAGATAAACCAGACATATCAGATTTTGAGTATGATATGCTAATGGTAGAATTGAGAAATTTAGAAAAAGATTTTCCTCAATTTCAAACAAAAGATTCACTAAGTCAAAAAGTTGGAGGGCATGTTAAAGAAGGTTTCCAAAAAGTAACACATGAAGTACCATTACAGAGCTTACAAGATGTTTTTAGTTTTGACGAAGTGGTAGAATTTGTTGAAAGAATGCAAGAAAAAGCGCAAGAAAATCATATAGAAGATGTTAATTATGTAGTAGAAACTAAAATAGATGGATTATCAGCAGCTTTAGAATATAAAAATGGTAAATTTGTAAGAGGTGCTACAAGAGGAAATGGAACAGTAGGAGAAGATGTTACAGAAAACTTAAAAACTGTAAAAACAATTCCTATGGAACTAAAGGATAAAATTGATATTACAGTTAGAGGGGAAGTTTTTATATCAAAAGAAGATTTTGAGAAAATGAACCAGGAAAGAGAAGAAAACGAAGAAGAATTATTTGCCAATGCAAGAAATGCTGCGGCAGGTTCATTGAGACAATTAGATAGCAAGATAACAGCTCAAAGACCGTTAGATATTTATATTTTTAATGTACAAAAAGTAGAAGGAAAAGAATTCAATTCTCATTATGAGGAATTAGAATATTTAGAAAAACTAGGTTTTAATGTGAATCCTGTGCGTATCTATTGTAAAACTCAGCAAGACATAGAAAAGGCAATTCAAAAAATAGGGGAAGACAGAGAAAATTTATCTTTTGGAATAGATGGAGCAGTTGTTAAGATAGATGATTTAAAATTTAGAGACATTTTAGGAAGTACAGCTAAAACACCTAGATGGGCGGTAGCATATAAATATCCGCCTGAAAAGAAAGAAACAAAGCTAAAAGATATTGTATGTCAGGTAGGAAGAACTGGTGTTATTACTCCAATGGCAATTTTGGAACCAGTTAAAGTTGCAGGTTCTACAATTTCAAAAACAACATTACACAATGAAGACTTTATTAAAGAAAAAGAATTAAAAATTGGAGATACTGTTGTAATACAAAAAGCAGGAGATGTTATACCAGAAATAGTTGAAGTAAAAAAGGATAAACGAACAGGTAACGAAATAAATTTTGAAATGCCAAAAGTATGCCCTGTTTGTGGAGCTTTAGCAGTTAGAGAAGAAGGAGAAGCGGCTATTAGATGCACAGGAATTGAATGTCCAGCTAAATTATTTAGAAACCTAGTTCACTTTGTGTCAAGAGAGGCAATGAATATTGATGGATTAGGGGAAAATATTATACAACAGCTACTAGATAATGGATTAATTGAAAATATAGCTGATATTTATACTTTAAGACTAGAAGATATTGCTTCTTTGAAGAAAAATGGGCAAAAGTTTGCACAGAATTTAGTAGATAGTATTAATGCAAGTAAACAAAATGATTTGTATAGGCTTATTACTGCTTTAGGAATTCGCCATGTAGGGGCAAAAGCTTCTAAATTATTGGCAAAAAAATATAAAAGTATGGATAAATTGATAGAAGCACCAGTAGAGGAATTAAGCGAGATTAAAGATATTGGTGAAGTTATGGCAAAAAGCATAGAGGAATTTTTTGACCAAGAACAAACAAGAGATTTAATTGAAAAATTAAAACAAGCTGGTGTAAACATGAACTACCAAGAACAAGAGGGAGAAGATAATCGCTTTGAAGGAAAGACATTTGTACTAACAGGAAGTCTAGAAAAATATACTAGAGGGGAAGCTTCTAATATCATTGAAAAATTAGGAGGAAAAACATCAGGAACAGTCTCTAAAAAAACAGATTATGTATTAGCAGGAGAAGAAGCTGGAAGCAAATTAACAAAAGCACAAAGTTTAGGTGTAACAATTATTACAGAGGAAGAATTTGAAAAAATGATACAATAGAAAGAAAAAAGGAATGGAGGAAAACAATGGAAGATTATACTTTTGAAAAGATGTGGGAAGATTTAAGAAATGGTTATCAAATTTATTACACTTATGTTGGAAATCGTTATGTGCTTTTCAAAACAGCAGAAAATTGTTATACCCAAAAGTTACTTTCAGACCACAAAGGAAATCCACAACCAAGAATGTTAATGCTTACATTAAAAAGAGTAAAAGAAATGTTTCCAAATATGGAGGATATTGAATACAAAATAGAAGGGAATGAAAAATAAAATGAAAAGAAATGTTGTTATTGGTGGAGCATGGCCTTATGCAAATAGTTCACTACATTTAGGGCATTTAGTAGCTTTATTACCAGGAGATTTTTTAGCAAGATATCATAGAAAAAAAGGAGATAATGTGATATATGTTTCAGGAACAGACTGCCATGGAACACCTATTACTATTAGAGCAAAAAAAGAAGGAAAAAAACCAAAAGAAATATCTGATTACTATCATGACGAATTTACAAAAACATTTGAAAAAATGAATTTTTCTTATGATTTATATACTCAAACAGAAGACGAATATCACAAAGAAAGAGTAAAAGAAATATTTAGAACTATATATGATAATAATTTTATAATAGAAAAAGAAGAACCACAACCATATTGCCCAAAATGTCAAAAGTTTTTAGCAGATAGAGAATTAATATTAAAATGCCCAAATTGTGGTAATGAAACAAAAGGCGAAGAATGTGATTGTGGTTATACTCCAACAATGGAAGAATTAATAAAATATGCTAATTGTCAAGAATGTGGAACAAAAGTAATAGAAAAACTTAACAAAAATTTATATATTGCATTATCAAAGTTACAACCACTTGTGGAAAAATATTATAATGAACATAGTCAAAGTTGGAGAAAAAACTCACAAAATGAAACATTAAAATATTTAAAACAGGGATTAATAGATAGAGCTGTTACAAGAGACTTAGAGTGGGGGATTGACATTCCAGTAGATGGATATGATGACAAGAAGATGTATGTATGGATAGATGCTGTGTTAGGATATACAACAGCAACAATGAAATATTGCGAAGAAAATAATTTGAATTGGGAAGACTATTGGAAAGAAAATGAAAATGCATTAATTTACATGGTTCATGGAAAAGACAATATTATTTTTCATAGTATTATACTTCCTGCATTATTATATGCTATGAATTCAAATATGAAATTACCAGATAAAATGGTGTCATGTGAGTATTTAAATATAAATGATGAAAAGATTTCTAAAAGTAAAGGGAATGGAATTACTATATTAGATTTAACAGAACAATATGATATAGATTCAATAAGATATTATTTTTTAAGTAATGGACCAGAAAAGAAAGATGGCAATTTTTCAACAGAAGAATTTAAAACTGTTCATAATGCTGATTTAGTAAACAAATATGGCAATTTTATAAATCGAACATTAAAATTTAAAGGACTAGAGCAAATTGTTGTTGGAGAGATTGATAAAGAGATAGATGAAAAAATATCTCAAACTTATATAGATGTATCAAATTCAATAGAAAGTTTAGAATTCAGGAAAGCAGTAGAACAAATAATTGAACTAGTTGAATATGGTAACAAATATTATGATGATAAAAAACCATGGATATTGTACAAAGAAGATATAAATGAATTTAATAATGTAATGTATAATTGTGCAAATATAATAGCTAATTTAGCAAATTTATTTGAACCAATAATGCCAGATACATCAAGCAAAATAAAAAAATATTTAAACATAGATATAAGTAAATGGGAAAAAATCATAATAAAAGAAACTATTGAACTAAAAGATATTAATCCATTATTTGAAAGAATAAAATAATGTAAAGGAGACATAGAAGTGGCAATAATTATAGATGGAAAAGAACTAGCAAAAAAAATAAGAGGAAACTTAAAAATAGAATGTGATGAATTAAAAAAACAGGGAATTCAACCTAAATTAGCAGTTATAATGGTAGGAGATAATCCTGCTTCAAAAGTATATATACGAAATAAAAATAAAGCTTGTGAAGAAATAGGCATTGAATATGAAGAACATCTTTTAGATGGACATACTACACAAAAAGAACTCAATGATTTAATAAAAAAACTAAATGATACAAAAGAAGTAAATGGAATATTACTACAAAGTCCATTACCAGAACATTTAAATATAAATGACGCATTTAAAGCAATCACATATAAAAAAGATGTGGATGGTTTTACACCATCTAGTGTTGGAAAATTAACAATAGGAGAAGATACATTTATTTCTTGTACACCATATGGAGTTGTAAAGATGTTAGAGGAATATAACATAGATTTAACAGGAAAAGATGTAGTAATTTTGGGAAGAAGTAATATTGTAGGAAAACCATTAATACAATGTTGTTTAGCAAGAAATGCAACAGTTACAGTATGTCATTCTAAAACGCAAAATATCAAAGAACATACAAAAAGAGCTGATGTACTAATTGTTGCTATTGGAAAAGCTAAATTTGTAACTCAAGATATGGTAAAAGAGGGAGCAGTTGTAATTGATGTAGGTATTAATAGAACAGAAGAAGGAAAGCTAGTAGGAGATGTTGATTTTGAAAATGTAGAAAAAGTAGCAAGTCATATAACACCGGTTCCTGGGGGAGTAGGACCAATGACAGTAGCTATGTTAATGAATAATGTAATTAAAGCAGCAAAAGAGCAAAATAGGGGCATTAATAATTAATGCTCTTTTTTATATTCAATTTGTAGGAGGTTAAATGAATAGCTTAATAGAAAAGAAATATTGGATATGGTTTTCATTAATACCAAATTTAGGAAGTATAAAAAAACAAGAATTATTAAATATTTATAAAGATCCAGAAAGAATATTCTATTTAAAAGAAAATGAATTATTGAAAGTAAAAGGAATTGGAGAAAATACAGTAAAAACCATATTAGATAAGAATATAAGACATAGCATATATAAGCATATTGATTATATGTCAAAAAATAATATCGATATTATTCCAATTACAGATAAAGAATATCCTAATAAATTAAAGCAAATTTATGATTTTCCAATTAGTTTATATGTTAAAGGACATAAAGAATGTCTCAATAATAAGTCTATAGCTATTGTAGGATGTAGAGATTGTACAGAATATGGCAAATCAGCATCAAAATATTTTGCATATAATTTAGCTAAAGAAAAAACAACAATTATTAGTGGACTAGCTAAAGGTGTTGATAGTTATGCACATATAGGAGCTATTTGTGCACAAGATGCAAATAATGAATGTGGAAAAACTATTGCCGTTGTGGGAAATGGGCTTGATATTATTTATCCAAAAGAGAATGAAGCAATAGCAAATGAAATTATGAAAACAGGAGGAGCTATTATAACTGAATATCCATTGGGAACCAAACCAGAAAAGATGAACTTCCCTGCTAGAAATAGAATTATTAGTGGAATGAGCAATGGCGTTTTGGTAGTAGAAGCAAAAGAAAAGAGCGGAGCATTAATTACTGTTGATTTCGCATTAGAACAGGGAAGAGATGTTTTTGTTGTTCCAGGTAATATTAATTCAATTTATTCTGTTGGTACAAATGAATTGATTAAGCAAGGTGCTAAGCTAGTTACAAATTGTACAGAGATCCTCCATGCAATAAAAGCCAGCAGTTTTTCCAACTAAAAATTTAGCAGCTTTAATTGCACCTTCGGCAAACACATTTCTAGAATAAGAGGTATGTTTTATTTCAAAAGTTTCAAATTCTCCAAAAAATTGTATTACATGCTCTCCGACAATATTACCACCACGAATAGAATTTATGCCAATTTCATTCTTATCCCTTTTTTCACGTTTTGAATGTCTATTATATTCACAATGAAGACTATTACCAAGACTATCATTAATACAATCAGCAAGCATTTGAGCTGTTCCACTTGGACTATCAATCTTTTGATTATGATGAGTTTCAGTTATTTCAATATCAGTGTTTTTTAGTAAAGGAGCAAGCCACTGTACTAATTTTTTCATAATCATGATATCATATGACATATTAGCAGACTTAAAAATAGGAATACATTTACCATATTCTTTGATTTGATTTTCTTCATTTTGAGAAAAACCAGTGGTAGCAATTACAACAGGTATTTTATTTTGAGAAGCATATTTTAAAATTTGAATAGTAGCAACAGGAACAGAAAAATCAATAATAACATCAGGTTTTTCTTTAATATCCTCAATTCGGTTAAAAACAGGAAAAGCAAATTCTCCTGTGACATTTTTGTCAAATCCGCATTTTAACAATAAATTTTCATCTTGCTCAACTAAATCACAAACTATTTGACCCATTTTTCCACTACATCCATTTACCATAACTTCTAACATAATTTTATATCCTTTCTACGATTAATTAGTTAATTTAAGTAATTCATCTTTTAATATTTTTGCTTTTTGTTCACTCATTGGAGTTAAAGGTAATCGAGGCAAACCAAAATCATATCCTTGCATATTCAATGCAGCTTTGACAGGAATAGGATTTACTTCACTAAATAAGCTCTTAATTAAAGGAATAGCATCTAATTGCATTTTAGTTGCCAACTCAATTTTACCATCAAAGAAATTTTGAACCATGTTATGAGTATATTCTGGCAGAACATTAGATAAAACAGAAATAACACCAATACCTCCTAAAGATAAAATAGGCAAAACTTGGTCATCATTTCCAGAATAAATAGCTAAATTATCTCCACATAAATGGGCGATGTCAGCAATTTGTGAAAGATTTCCACTTGCCTCTTTAATGGCAACAATATTTTCAATCTTAGATAATTCTAGGCAAGTTTCAGGTGCGATATTTACACCAGTTCTACTAGGTACACTATAAAGAATAATTGGCAAGGAAACACTTTTAGCAATATTTTTATAATGTTCGACTAATCCGTGTTGAGTACATTTATTATAATAAGGCGTTACAATTAAAAAGCCATCTACTCCTAATTTTTCAACTACTTGTGAATATTCTATTACTTGTTTAGTATTATTTCCACCTGTACCAGCAATAATAGGAATCCTGCCATGAGAAATTTTTACAGCACATTCAATAGTAGATATTTTTTCTTCAAATGTCATAGTAGAAGCTTCTCCTGTTGTACCACAAACAATGATAGAGTCTACCTTATTTTGAATTTGATTTTCTACTAGCCTTTCAAATTCTTTTAGATTAACACCATTTTCATTAAAAGGTGTACTAATGGCTGTACCGCAGCCTTTAAATAAAATTTTTTTCATAATATAATCACTCCCCAAATAGAGTATTATCATATAAATGTACTTACATCTATATTCTATTAGAAATTATATTATAAAAAATAAAAAAAAGAAATGAAAATTAAAAAAGTTTAAAAAAAGTATTGACAAAATAAAAAACAAAATATAAAATAGGAACAACAAAAGCGAACAACAATTCGAAGAACGAAAATTTGCAAAAACACAAACAAGGAGTGATAAAAATGAATTTAGTAAAAAGAAAAGAAAATGTGAAAACAATACAAAATAATGGAATAGAAAGGCATCCAGTTCCAGTGCTTGGCATTGATTATAAAATAAAAATAATTTATAAAAATATAAAAATAACTGAATTAGATGTTGAAAATAGAACCATAAAAATATCACTTCCAAATCGATATAAAAAAGTAAGCAATAAAGACATATTAGATTTAGCAATTGAGAAAATGTATGAGCAAATTGCCAAAGTAGAAATTGAAAGGGCAATGGAAAAAACAAGAATTATGGTTGGATTTGCACCAGAAGAATATGACATAAAAAAAATGCCAACATTAGGAAAATGTGAAAAGCATAAAATAACAATTAATCCTGAGATTGTAAAATATAGTCGTGATATTATTGATTATGTAGTACTTCATCAATATTGCCATTTAAAGCATAAAAATCATACAAAACTTTTCTTTAATATGTTAGAAAAATATTTGCCAAATTATAAAAAATGCGAAGAAATATTATTGAATTTATAAAATATAATTAATTAAAAATTAAAAAATAAGAGTTACTGTTCAGACTAAATAAAATTTTTAGTCTGAACAGTAATAATAGAAAAAACTTTTTTATCAAAAATCTCGACAAAAAGCAAATAAAGTGATAAAATAAAAATATATTGGGGTGTAGCCAAGCGGTAAGGCAGATGGCTCTGACCCATCGATGCGTAGGTTCGAATCCTACCACCCCAGCCAACAAAAAATCGATGTAAATAGCTTGTATCATGGTATTCACTATATTGTGCATTCCATTTTTTTCTTTACTTGCTAAAAAATACATGAATAATAATTTATGGAGGAAAAAATTAAATGGAAAAATCAAAAATAAAAAATGTAGTAGAATGGATTTATTGCATAGTAATAGCAATAATTTTAGCATTATTATTTAGATATTACATAGGAACTCCCACAATAGTTAAAATGTCTTCAATGCAACCTACATTAATGGAAAATCAAAGATTATTATTAAACAGATGGGTAAGGACAACAAAAAAAATACCAAATAGAGGAGACATCATTACTTTTGAAAAGCCAAGTAAAATAAATTATAGTGCAAAAGAAATAGATCAATTAAACCCAATAGCAAAATATGAAAATGAGCCCAAAAACTGGATAACAAAATTTATATATTATGTTTTAGAAATAGGTAAAGAAAGTTATATAAAAAGAGTAATAGCTTTACCAGGAGAGCATGTTCAAATAAAAAATGGTAAAGTTTATATTAATGAAAAAGAAATAGAAGAAAAATATTTACAAGAAAATGTAAAGACAGAAATTAAATATGGAGTAGGATTTGATGACTTTATTGTTCCAGAAAATAGTATTTTTGCCATGGGAGATAATAGAGAAGGAAGCGTTGATTGTAGGGACTTTGGTTGTATTCCAATAGAAAAAGTAGAAAGCAAAGTATGGATAAGAATAATGCCATTTAATAAATTTGGAGAAGTTTAAAAATATGTCTATGTAAATATAATATTAAGATTACACTAATTGACATTGCCCCTTAAAAATGATATAATTAAGCTGTTACAAAATTTTTTTATAAAAAAAAAGAGGTAAAAATGTCAGATAAAATAGAAAAATTTTTAGCTTATCAAGGGAGAATATCAGTAATCTGTGCTAACACAACAGAACTGGTAGAAAAAGCTAGATTAACGCATGATTTAAGCCCAGTAGTTACAGCAGCTTTTGGTAGAATGCTGACAATAACAGCAATTATGGGAAATGAAATGAAAAATGAAAAAGATAAATTAACTATTCAAATTAGAGGAAATGGACATATACAAATGATGTTAGCCACATCTAATAATTTTCCTCAAGTAAAAGGGTATGTAGCAAATCCTCAAATTGATATACCATTAAATGAATTTGGAAAATTAGATGTTGGATGTGCAGTAGGTCAGGAAGGATATATTAATGTTATAAAAGATATTGGCTTAAAAGAGCCTTATATAGGAATCTCACCATTAACAACTGGTGAGATAGCTGATGACTTTGCCAACTATTTTGTACACTCGGAACAAAGAAATTCAGCTGTTGCTTTAGGTGTATTAGTAGATAAAAATGGAGTTAAATCCGCAGGAGGATATTTGATTAATCCTATGCCAGATGCTACTGAAGAAGATATTACGAAAGTAGAACAAGCAATTTTTAAAGCAGGAGCAATGTCTAGGATGTTAGACGAAAGATTAGAATTAAAAGAAATAGCAAAAAGAATTACAGGAGATAACCAAATAAAAACAATTGAAAATAATATAATACCAGTTTATCAATGTGATTGTTCAAAAAAGCATATGGCAGAAGGGTTAGCTAAGATAGGAAGAGAAGAATTAGAAGATATCATAGAGAAAGAAGGAAGAGCAGAAACCGTCTGTCATTTTTGTAACAAAAAGTATGAATTTAATAAAAAGGAATTAGAAGACATAGTGAACACATTTGTGTAGGGAAAGGGTTGGATTACATGGCGAGAAGTATAGAATTCGGAATTGGATTTTTAGCAGGAAGACCTAATGTATGTAAGATTATTAATAATTATTATGAAGACATTATTAATCAAGGAAAAAAATTAGGGAAAAATGTTAATTTTACTATCTTTATTTTATATGATTTGGGATATCAACAAGCAGAAAGAATAGAATTTTATGGAATTAAATCAAATGTATATAAAAACTTTAAAATCAAATATATTACGCCAGAGGATATAGAAGAGGAAAAGAAAATATTAGCATCCAGACATGAAATTAGTAAAAGAGATATTAATTTAATTTTAGGGCATGGGTATGCAAGAGCAAGAAACTCAATTATGTATTTTGCATTAAAAAGAAAAATAGACTACTTAATGTTTTGGGATGATGATGAATATCCAGTTGCCAATATAAAAAATGATGATGGTTCAATTGAATGGGTAAAACAAGAAAATATATTACAGCACTTAAAATATATTGAAAAATCAGATGTTACAATGGGATATAGATGTGGAAATATGTCTCCTGTACCGTATGTAGAATATGAGGATTCTTTTACCGAAGAAGACTTTAAGAATTATATAGATGGTATAAGCAATGAAGCGGTATCTTGGGAAAAAATAAAAGAAAAAAGAAATAGTACAGATAATGGAATTACATATGCTGAAAAAGATATTGTAAGAAAAGGAAAAGAAGTACATATTGATAACATGGGAAAAGAAAAATGGTTATTAGCTTCTGGAATTTGCTTAAATATGAGGCATTTAGACAAAATACCAGCATTCTATAATCCTCCTTTTGCCCGTGGAGAAGATACATTTTTTACAACTATGCTAAAAGATGCAAAAGTAACACAAGTACCAACATATCATTTTCATGATGGATTTCTAAAATATATATCTATCTTAAAGGAAAACTATCCGAAAAAATTAAAAAAGATAGTACTTGAAGATGGCGCTATTGAACAAAGATTTTTAAAAGCGTCTATTGGATGGATTAAATACAAGCCGTTATTGATATATATAACAGACCGAAAGAACTATAGGAAAATTATGGATGAAACAAAGGAAAAACTAGAGAAAAGTATTCCAAAAATGAATGAAACTTTTAAAAGCTGTGATTTTACATGTTTATTAAAAGAATTGGAACAATATGATGAACAAGTAAAGCAACATTATAAAGAATATATAAGAACAAATGAAATATGGAATGAATTTAAAAGTAAGATAAATGAATTATAGGAGGCAAGTTCCATGGAAGGCAAGCTAATAAGTGTAATAGTGCCAATTTATAAAGTTGAAAAATATTTAAATAGATGTATAAATAGTATTATAAACCAAACATATAAAAATTTGGAAATCTTATTAGTGGATGATGGAAGTCCAGATAATTCTGGAAAAATATGCGATGAATATGCGCAAAAGGATAAGCGAATAAAAGTTATACATAAGCAAAATGGAGGATTATCTGATGCAAGAAATGCAGCACTAAAAATAGCACATGGAGATTATATTGGGTTTGTTGATAGTGATGATTATATTAAAGAAGATATGTTTGAAACCTTATTTAAACTAAGTGAAGAAAATGATGCAGACATTTCAATTGTATCGTATTATGAATTAATAGATGACAGATTAATATCTGTAAGAGATTCAGGAAAATTGCAAATTATGGATAAATTAGAAGCAATTAAAGAATTACTAATTGACACAAAAATACAAAGCTATGCATGGAACAAACTTTTTAAAAAGGAACTTTTTAAAGATACAATATTTCCAACTGGAAAAAATTTTGAGGATATAGCTACTACATTAATTTTATTTGAAAAATGTAATAAAGTAGTGTTATTAGAGGAACCAAAATATTATTATCTTAGAAGAAACGATAGTATTGTTGGAATTAGAAACTATAAAACATATAGTGATTATTTAGAAGTAATTAAAGATAAATATTTTTACTTGAAAGACAAGTATCCAGATATAGAAGTATATAATGCCTATAATTTTATAATTAATATGATATGGGTATATACCATAATAGTTGCTTATGATATAAATGATTTATATCCAAAATATAATGAATCATATAAATTATTTGAAGACATTATAAAATATTATGGAGAAGACATTATAAACAAGCTAGAAACTTATAATAAGGCGGTCTTATATATGATGTTAACAGACATAGAAACGAGTAGACAGGCTATTAAAGAATTTTATATTGCTTTTAAAAAGAGGAGGGAAGAAGGAGATTTTTCTCTTCAAATTTAGAATGAAAGGAGAAAAATATGGATTGGAATATAATAGAATATAGTGAAGAATATAGAGAAAGAGTAATCAATTTTTGGATAGAAATTTGTGTACAAGAATTTAATTTTAATGATTGGCATGATGACATTAAGAAAATGGATAATCATACTTACAAAGATGATAATGGAAATTTTTGGATTGCCATAAATGATAGAGATGAAGTAATAGGAACGATTGCTTTAAAGAATATGGGGGAAGAAAAAGGATGCTTAAAAAGTTTATATGTTAAAAAGGAACAAAGAAAAAATGGTATTGCGAAAGAATTATTTAATAGATTTATGGAATTTGCAATATTAAGTGGTTACAAAAAGATAGAATTAGATACATATCAATCATTTGAACATGCAATTAGATTTTATAAAAAGAATGACTTTATTATAAGGGAACAAATAGATGATAAATATATAATGGAAAGAAATATTTAAAAAGTCTTTCCTTTTTTTATTCTTTACATGCAAGAAAATATATAGTATAATGACATCAAAATAATATAGGGAGGTTAAGTATGAAAGCATTAATCAGTGTATCAGATAAAACAGGAATAGTAGAATTTGCTAAAAGATTAGAAAAACAAGGTGTAGACATAATATCAACAGGAGGTACATACAAAAAACTAAAAGAAGAAGGCGTAAGAGTAATGGAAGTATCAGAATTAACTGGATTTCCAGAATGCTTAGACGGAAGAGTAAAAACACTACATCCAATTGTACACGCTGGAATACTTGCAAGAAGAGACAAAGAAGAGCACAGAAAACAATTAGAGGAATTGAAAATAGACACAATAGACTTTGTAGTAGTAAACTTATATCCATTTAAACAAACAATACTAAAAGATGGAGTAACACTAGAAGAAGCGGTAGAAAATATTGATATTGGTGGACCAACAATGCTTCGTAGTGCAGCAAAAAATTATCAAGACGTTACAGTTATTACAAATCCAGAAGATTATGACATAGTATTAAAAGAATTAGAAGAAAACGGAAGCGTATCAAAAGATACAAAATTTAGATTAATGCAAGCAGTATTTGAACATACAGCAAATTATGATGCAATGATAGCAAACTATATTAAAGAACAAAGAAAAGACGAGAGTTTACCAGAAAAGCTAACTTTAACATATGAAAAGGTTCAAGAAATGAGATATGGTGAAAATCCACATCAAAAAGCAGCATTATACAAAGAAATCGGAAAATGTGAAGGTTCATTAACAACTGCAAAACAATTAAATGGAAAAGAATTATCATTTAACAACATAAATGACACAAATGGTGCTTTAGAATTATTGAAAGAATTTGATGAACCAACAGTAGTAGCTTGTAAACATGGAAACCCATGTGGAGTGGGAAGCAGCAGTGATATCTACGAAGCTTGGCAAAAAGCATTTAAAGCAGACAAGACTTCTATTTTTGGAGGAATTGTTGTAGTAAATGAAGAAGTTAATGTGAAAATGTCAGAAGAAATGAAAGACATCTTTTTAGAGGTAATAGTAGCACCATCATACGAAGAAAAGGCTTTAGACATTTTAAAACAAAAGAAAAATGTAAGAATATTGGAACTTCCAAGTATAAAAGTTAAACAAAACGCGAATGCTTATGATATTAAAAAAATAAATGGAGGAGTTATAGTTCAAACAATAGATTCTAAATTATTGGATGAATATGAGGTAGTGACTAATACAAAGCCAACACCAGAACAAATGGAAGATTTATTATTTACATGGAAAATAGTAAAATTTGTAAAATCAAATGGAATTGCTATAGGAAAAGGAAAACAATCAATTGGAATTGGTCCAGGACAAGTTAATCGAATTTGGGCTACAAAACAAGCAATTGAGCATGGTGAAGAATTAATTGGCAAAGGAATTACAAATGGTGCGGTTTTAGCATCAGATGCATTCTTCCCATTTTCAGACTGTGTGGAAGAAGCACATAGAGCAGGAATCAAAGCAATTATTCAACCAGGTGGATCTATAAAAGATCAGGATTCTATAGATAAATGTAATGAATATGGAATAGCAATGGTATTTACAAAAATGAGACATTTTAAACATTAATATTATAAAATGTAATACCCCTGAAAGACAAATAAAAAGTCTTTTGGGGGTATTTTGTGTAAAAATAAAATCACTAATCGACAAATTATGACATAGAATATAATAGCCCAAATTTAGAGGTGATAAAATGAATAAAATAAAAAAAGGGGATATTGTAGTAAGAAAATCTTATGGAAAAGATATCCTATTTATAGTTAAAAATATTTTATGTCCCAATAAAAATCCAATTGCAATTTTAAAAGGTCTTGTTGATAGGATTGAAGCAGACAGCAGTATCGAGGATTTAGAAATTGCTGAAAAAGAAGTAGTGAATAAGAAACTAGAAAAGTTAAACGAAGAAATGAAAAATAAAATAGTAGAAACAACAAAAAATGAAAATAGTGATTATAAAATAGGAATAGTTAGCCCAAATACAAGAAATAAAGAAAAAATTATAACTGGGAAAATATTGCATTTGGATGGAGATAAGAAATATAGTGAAAAATCATATTATTATTATAAAAAATTAGGGTTAAATGCTATTGTAAAAAATATACCAGAATATAGGCAACCAAGGGTTGTATATCACTTGTTGCAGACATATAAACCTGATATTTTAGTTATTACACGGTCATGATGGAATGATAAAAAAAGGAAAAGATTATCATGATATCTATAATTATCGAAATTCAAAATATTTTATTCAAACAGTAAAGGAAGCAAGAAGATATGATAAAGAAAAAGATGCACATTTAGTTATTTTTGCCCGGTGCATGTCAAAGTTATTTTGAAGCTATAATTTCAGCTGGTGCTAATTTTGCGTCTTCTCCTGCTAGAATTTTAATAGATTTTTTAGATCCTTTAGTTATAGCAGAAAAAATAGCTTTTACTGAAAAATATAAATATATAACAATTGATGATATTGCAAAAGAATTAAGGGATGGAAAAAGAGGTGTAAGTGGAATTGGGGCTAATGGAAAAATGATAATAGAGTACACCTAATATATAAAAATAAACCAACTTAATATTACTGCAACATAATTGTAATACAACTGTAAAATAAACCACAAAACCATTGAAATTAAAGCGATTGAAGATATTGACAAAGCTATACTTTTTTTGACATTTTATGCAAAAAATGCTATAATCAAACCATCTTAAAGGAGATGGTGATAGAATGATTTGTCGTTCAGATATAGCAAATCTAAAAACTGACATCATAGAAAAAGTGGGTCAAAAGATAATAGTAAAAGGGTCTTTAGGAAGAAGTAGAGCCTTTGAAAAAGAAGCTACAATAGAAAAAGCCTATCCAAATATTTTCGTAGTAAAATATGAAGAAAATAATAGAAACGTTACTTATAGTTATACAGATGTACTAACGAGAACTGTAGAGGTAGAAGTATTTGATGGAGATTCTTATTCACCATTGATACCACCACCAGTAGAAACAAAAAGAAAAAAGACATCTTTGTAAGATGTAATATGAATATTTAAAATAGAAAACCAATATTAAATATTGGTTTTTTATTTTAGAATTTTGAAAAATAATAAAAAAAACTTGTATAATAAAATAAAATATGATATAAATATACTATGAAAATAAAGCTAAATAGAAAGGCGGAGTTTTTGTGGACGAAGAAATAGATAAAGATGTAAAAACCATTTTAATTGTAGACGATGAACCACCAATATTAGATATATTGGAACATAATTTAAAAAGGGAAGGATATAGAATAATATCAGCCACAGATGGAATAATGGCCATTAATATGGCAACAGAGCAAAGGCCAGATTTAATATTATTAGACATTATGTTACCAAAATTAGATGGTTTATCTGTATGTAAAAGAATAAAAAATTCTTATAATGTACCAATTATAATGTTAACAGCCAAAGATGGAGAAATAGATAAAATTTTAGGATTAGAATTAGGGGCAGATGATTATATTACAAAACCATTTAGTGTAAGAGAATTAGTAGCAAGAGTAAAAGCTAATTTAAGAAAAGTCGAAGTTGGATCTAATAATAAAACAGTAGAAACATATAATGATGAAAAAAAGAAAGAAAATAAAATAGTAGTAGGAGATTTAGAACTGGATTTAGACAAATTTGAAGTTAAAGTAAGAGGAGACATTATAGACTTAACTTTAAGGGAATTTGAAGTACTAAAATTTTTAGCTTCTCAGCCAGAACAAGTAGTAACAAGAGAAACATTATTAGAAAAAGTATGGGGATATGAATATTTTGGAGATATTAGAACAGTAGATGTAACAGTTAGAAGAATTAGAGAGAAAATTGAGCAGGATACATCTATGCCAAAAATATTAATAACCAAAAGAGGTGTAGGCTATTATATTGCTTCTAGATAATGTAGTGAAAAGGTTTATTATGTAAAAACATAATAAGCCTTTTGAGCATATGGAAAGGAAAATAAAATATGAAAAGAAATGAAACAAGAAAAGTATTAGTAGGACATGTAGCAATAGGAGGGCAAAACAAAGTAGTTATTCAATCTATGTGCAATACAAAGACAAAAGATGTAGAGGCAACAGTAAGACAAATATTAGAATTAGAAAAAGCTGGATGCGACATAATACGAGTTGCATGTTTAGATATAGAAGATGCTAGAGCAATAAAAGAAATAAAACAAAGAATTCATATACCAATTGTAGCAGATATTCACTTTGATTACAGAATAGCATTAGAAGCAATTGAAGCAGGAGTTAATAAAGTAAGAATTAATCCTGGAAATATTGGGTCAGAAGATAGAATAAAAATGGTAGTAGATAAATGCAAAGAAAAGAAAATTCCTATTAGAATTGGAGTAAATGCAGGTTCACTAGAAAAAGATTTGCTTGAAAAATATGGAGGAAAGCCAACTGCAAAAGCAATGGTGGAAAGTGCGAAAAGGCATATTGATATTTTAGAAAAATTACAATTTAAAGATTATGTAGTTTCACTAAAAGCGTCTAATTTAGATTTATGCATTGAAAGTTATGAGGAGGCATCTAGGCAATTTGATTGTCCATTACATTTAGGAATTACAGAGGCGGGAACTGAATTTAGCGGAACTATTAAATCTAGTATAGGACTAGGATATATGTTAAGAAATGGAATTGGTGATACAATAAGAGTTTCATTATCAGATGATCCAATTAAAGAAATAAAAGTAGCAAAAGAAATTCTAAAAGATTGTAATTTATATAATCAATCACCGACTTTAATTGCGTGTCCTACTTGTGGAAGAACACAAATAGACTTAATACCAATTGCAAAAGAAGTAGAAGAATTTTTACAAACTATTCATTCTGATATTAAAGTTGCAGTTATGGGATGTGCTGTCAATGGACCAGGAGAAGCAAGAGAAGCAGATATTGGAATTGCAGGAGGAATAAAAGAAGGCTTGTTATTCAAAAAAGGAGATATCATAAAAAAAGTAAAACAAGAAGACATTGTAAAAGTTTTAAAAGAAGAAATTTTAAAGATGATATAAATTAGTATAGAGAAAGGATAGAAAAATGGAAATAATTGTAGCGAAAACAGCAGGATTTTGTTATGGAGTAAAAAGGGCAGTAGAAGGTGCACAAAGAGATGTAGAAGAAAAAGAGAAACTATATTGTCTAGGAGAATTAGTACATAACAAACAAGTAATTGAAAAATTAGAACAAAAAGGACTAAGATTTATTGATAATATAGAAGAAGCAAATGGAATTACTATTATCCGTGCACATGGTGTACCACAACAAGTCTATGATAAGGCAAAGGAAAAACAAATAGAATTAATTGATTATACATGTCCAAATGTTTTAAAAATACATAGAATAGTTGAAGAATATTCGAAAGATGGATATTATATTTGTTTATGTGGAAGTAAAAAGCACCCAGAAAATATAGGTACCATCAGTTATTGTAGTACAGAATCTTCAATTATAGAAAATATAGAAGATGTAGAAGATTCAATACAGAAAATAAAAGACTTACAAATGAAGAAAGTGCTACTTACTTCTCAAACAACATATAGCTTAGAAAAATTTTATCAAATAGAAAAAGAGTTAAAAGGAATGTTGGATAATGATGTTGAGTTTGTTGTAAAAAATACTATTTGTAAAGCAACAGAACTAAGACAAAAAGAGACCGAACAAATAGCAAAAAAAGTGCAATGCATGATTGTAATAGGCGGCAAAAATAGTTCAAACACGAAGAAACTTTATCAAATTGCAGAGCAAAATTGCAATTGTAGTTTTTATATCGAGGTGGCTGAAGAATTGAACTTAAAAGACATTGCAAAATTCAACAAAATTGGAATTGTTGCAGGAGCATCAACACCAAAACAAAATATCGAAGAAGTTATAGCTATGTTGAAAAATGTCGAAATTCGCGATGAAAAATAAGATAAAATAAAAGAAATATATTGACAAACCTACCATGTAGACATTATACTCATAATGAATTATATAATTTATACATAACTAGTAAAAGGAGGTAACATCTTTAGTGCACTAAAAAGAGTATATGAATAGAAAATTTGTATCCAAGAGTAATAGAGTATTAAGAAAAGTTTTAAATTCAAAAGAAAATTTGGATATTTTGCAAGATTTCATAGAAAGTTTCTTAAAAATAGACATAGCAGAAATTAAGCTAAATCCTTATTTAGAAATTAAATCAAGTCATTTACCATCAGAAGAAAATTTTGGAATAGCAGATGTAAGAGTAAAACTAAAAAATAACGAAGAACTAAATATAGGAATTCAATTTATTGACGGATATTTTGCACAAAATAAAATGCTCTTATATTATGCACAAATCCATTCTAATCAATTAATATATCAAGACAATAGAAAAATGTCAAAAACAGTTACTATAAATTTGTTAGATTTTAATTATTTAAAATCTAGTAATTATTTCAATAAAATTGTTATACCATCTAGTAGGCAAAATGAAATTGAATTATATGTATTAGAGTTGCCTAAATTCATTTTAAAAAATAGTAAAACAATGAATAAACAAGAAGCATGGATGTCGTATCTATGTGGTAGGCAAATGGAAATTATTGCACACATTTTAAAAAAATTTGATAAAATACAAAAATTGGATAATTTGCTAGAAGAATATTGGCAAAACGAAACAATGGAATAAAGATTTGGAAAAGAAATTGAGAAGAAATTGGGAAGAATTTGAGAAGGATTTGGGGACGGCCCCAAATCCTTATTCCTTATTTTAAAGTTACTCTGATAATAGTTCCTTCTGGTACTTGGTCGTCTTTTAAATAATCTTGTGTGGCAACAACACCAGAGCCTTCTATATTAATATTTAAATTCTTAGATAATAGTGTATTAGTTGCAGAAGATGCATTCATACCGTTTAGGTCAGGGACGGTAACTGACGTAGAAATAGTACTTCCTTGACCATAAAGAATGATAATAGAACCCCTTGGAAGAGAATTTCCTGGTTTAGGATTTTGATCTTCGACCAAAATATTATTAGCATCTCCATCTACATAACTCTTAGTATTAAATCCAGCTGCTTTTAATATTTTTTCTGCTTCTGCTACTGTTTTATGTCTAATATCAGGAACAGTAATAAAATTACTTGAATTAGTATTACTAGAACCAGAATCATTAGAAGGAACACCTAAATAAGGTAAAATGTCAGAAAGCATCCTAGATACAACAGGACCGCAAATAACACCACCATGATGACTACCAGCGCCTTGAGGCTTATACAAAGTAAGAAGAAGTACAATTTGAGT
>CANQES010000004.1 GCA_947595555.1 uncultured Clostridia bacterium
GGCCTTATGCTGCTGGTCCTATTTATCATCATGAGGCTTTGAATGGTTCTGGTTATCCTAATGGCTTGACTAAAAAGGATATTCCTTATGAGGGGCAGATTATTCGTGTTGCAGATGAGTATGATGCTATTGTTAGTAAAAGGCAGTATAAGTCTCATATTGGGATTTCTGATACTTTAAAAATTTTGATTGAGAATACTAAGCCATCTGATGCACTTAAGGTTTCAAGTGAAAATGCTCATCTTGGAAAGAATAATCCAATTATTGTTAAAGCTTTGTTTAAAGTTGTTATTGAAGATATTGAATATGAAATTTATTGTACTCAAAGCTATGTAGATGATTTGCAAAAGGAATTAAAGAGATTTGAACAGATTAATAAGTATAAGGAAAAAATGGAAAGTGCTAAGAAAGAAAAGGATAAAAGTTACTACTTAGAAGGTATGAAAATGCTTTTAAAAGATGATGAAACAATTGATAATTATATGTCAAGTTATGAAGAGTATAAAAATGCTTATGATACTAGAAAGGCTATGATTGATAATCTTTATAATGAAATTAAAATTATTAAAAAACTAAAAGTTTAAAATTTCTAGGTATTTAAACTTTTAAATATAAGTTACTAGCGAATAATGTCAAAGTTGCCAAAAAGGACCGTCCCCTTTGGCAACTTTTTGATAACTTTTCTTTTTTACTCGCCCAATCCAAAACTCACACCTAAGGCATTGTTAACTTGGTCAATTATTTTTTCGTCGTCTATGTGACCAATTCTTTCTTTTAGTCTGCTTTTGTCTATTGTTCGTATTTGTTCAGCTAGCACTACTGAATTGCTTTTTAATCCACAAGAGTTAGAATCTATTTCAATATGTGTTGGTAATTTATTTTTTCCTGTTTGAGAAGTTATTGCTGCTGCAATTACAGTAGGACTGTATTTATTGCCTAAGTCGTTTTGTATTATAAGAACTGGTCTAATTCCTCCTTGTTCTGAGCCAACTACTGGACTTAAATCTGCATAAAACATATCTCCTCTTTTTATTTGCATATTCTTCACTCCTAGTATTAGTGTATTGTCAAGTATATTTCATGCTATTTTAAATATTAGTGAAAGTAAATAAATATTTTAATTATTTAAATTTACCTCTTTATATAATATGTAAATGCTTGATTTTTTGTCATTCAATTTTATTTCTAACTTTGTTGGTTTTGCTGTTGTTTTATCTATCCACAAGCTTTTTTCTTCTTGATTTTGTTTTGTTTTCATGACAATTTGATTATTTTCTTCTTTCCAGTTTGCTTTTTCGTCTTCTTTATAATTTTTTATAAAACAACTTAAGTCTAGTCTGTTATCTGATATATAAGCATAATTTTCGTAAATTGTACTTAAATTTAAATCTGTATTTTCTATTGTTAATTTGTTTCCATTTTTTCTTATTTTAACTCCTGCAATATTGCTTGGCTCTACTACTTCTTGTGAATTTGTGTCTTCTGCTTGATATTGTTGTTTTAGTGTATATTTGTTCTGTTTTTTGTTACTATTTACTTCTACTTCTATTTCAGTTTCATAAGAACTAATATTTAAAATATAGTCTACAATTTCTTGACTAGTACTATTATTTCCAATTTTTGAATTTTTAGCCGGATTTCTATAAAAAAATAATAAAAAAATGTTAATTATAATTAATAGTAAAATTGCTATTAAAATAAGTAAAGGTTTTTTCTTCAAAATGTTTTCCCCCAATACTAAAAAATAGTGGATATTTCTATCCACTATCATTGTATTTTAGAGTGTTTTAAAATATGCATTTAGGCTGTTTACTAATTCTTCTTGTGTTTCTATTTTATTTATGGTATTTCTAAATTCACTGGAATTTTTTAAATTTTTTGTGTACCATGCAATGTGTTTTCTTAATTCTTTTATTGCTATTTCTCCTTTTTCTTTAACTGCTAAATCAATATGTTTTTTTATAATTTCTAATTTTTCTTGGTTTGATGGGTCTGGTAATTTTTCTCCGGTTTCTAAGAAATGTATAATTTTTTTGAAAATCCATGGATTTCCAAAACTTCCTCTTCCTATCATTATGCCATCTACTCCAGTTTCTTGGAACATTTTTAGTGCTGATTCTTCGTCAATTATATCTCCATTTCCTATTACTGGGATTGTAATTGCTTGTTTTACTTGTTTTATAATTTCCAAATCTGTTGTTCCAGAATAAAACTCAGAGCGTGTTCTACCGTGTATTGTAATTGCTGATATACCAGCCTTTTCTGCAATTTTAGCTATTTCTACTGCTACAATGTTTTCTTTATCCCATCCTTTGCGATATTTTAAAGTAACAGGGACTTTTGAATTTTCAACAACTGTCTGCATTATTTTTTCTGCTTGTTCTAGGTCTAATAATAATTTGCTTCCATCTCCATTTTTTACTACTTTAGGTGCTGGACATCCCATATTAATATCTACAATGTCTGCTATTTTACTAACATATTTTGCAGCATATCCCATTGTTTCTACGTCACTACCAAAAATTTGCATACTAATTGGTCTTTTTTCTCCTTCTGTATTTAGTAGTCGGTTTGTTTTTGTGTCATCATGGAAAATTGCTCTTGAACTTGCCATTTCTGTACATACCATACCTGCACCATATTGTTTGCACAACAATCTAAAAGGCTGGTTTGTTACACCAGCCATAGGCGCTAATATTACATTGTTTTCTAGAGTTACATTCCCTATTTTTAATTTGTGTATATACATTTTTTACTCCATTTTTGTTTGTAATTATTTTACAAATATTGTTTTCTGTCTTTTGCTACTAATATTTAATAATATTCCTATACATATAAAACTTGTAATTAATGAGCTTCCTCCATAGCTTATAAATGGAAGTGGTACACCTGTAATTGGTAATAGCCCCATTACCATTCCTATATTTTCTAACATATGGAACACAAATATTCCTGTTATTCCTGAAACAATTAGTGAACCGCATTTCATCCTTTGCTGTTTTTGCCACATATAAACATTTTGTTATGAGCAGTATATAAAGTATAATAACAGTTCCAGCTACCACAAATCCCATTTCTTCTCCAATAACTGCAAAAATAAAGTCTGTTGTTTTTGGATACAAAAATCCTAATTGTGTCTGATTTCCTTTTAACAATCCCATTCCTGTTACTCCTCCTGCTCCTATTGCTAATTTTGATTGAATGATATTGTATCCAGAACCACGCGGATCTGATTCTGGGTTTAAGAAAATGTCAATTCTCTTTTTTGCATGCTCTGGTAATATAAAATTATAAATAAGCGGTACTGATATTACCACTAAAATTACTGTACTAATAATATATTTTTTATCAATTCCTGCTGTTATTAGCATAAAGGCCATAGCTACTATAAATGCAGTTGCTGTTCCGTAAATCAGGTTGTTTCATTATTAATAGAACT
This sequence comes from uncultured Clostridia bacterium, assembly GCA_947595555.1. Classification (GTDB taxonomy): domain Bacteria; phylum Bacillota; class Clostridia; order TANB77; family CAG-508; genus CAG-269. Next base: position 3,440 of record CANQES010000004.1, read on the forward strand.
GGTACTGCCAAAATTGCAAATAAAATCATTAATTTTGTTATCTTGTTTATATCTCTTTTGTTTTTTGCTTGTATCTTTGTTATTATATAAGATAAAAATAAAATAACAAATATTTTAGCAAATTCTGCCGGTTGAAAAGAAAAAAATCCTATATCAAACCAGCTTGATGCTCCATTAACTGGTTTTGTAAATAATACCGCTATCAATAATACAATAAATGCTCCATAAAAAATAGGAGACGTCTTGACTATAGTTTCATAATCTATCATCATTGTTGCTATCATAATTATAATGCTAATAACTAACCATATACATTGCTTATTAAATTCATCATATTCTGCTTCTTGTGTAGCCGAAAATAATGCAACTAGCCCTATAACACAAAGGATAATTGCAATAATTCCGATACTCCATTCTATATTTTTTAATTCTCGCCTTCTCATTAAATCACTTCTTTTTCTTAATTAATTTTCTGATTTAAGTTCCTCTTTTGTATCTTGTTGATTTTCAACCTTCTCTTCTACTGCTTCTTCTTTTTCACCTTCTGTGCTACTATCTTCACTGATAATATCTTCTGTTTTCTTTTCTTCTTCAACTGTTTTTACTTCTTTTTCTTGTTTACTTTCAACTTTCTTTTTTGTAGTTTCTTTCTTTTTACTATCTTCATTTTTTTCTTGTTTTACTTCTGCTTTTCTCGCCTCATTTTTAATATTTAAAATTGGAATATTAGCATATAAAGCAGGTGCACCATTGGTACCATCATCATTTTCCTTGTTGGTAAGCCTTACATCTATTGCACTTTCATCAACATCTATATATTTTTTAATTACCTCTATAATTTCTTGTTTCATAAGTTCTAAAAAGTCTGCAGATACATTAGCTCTATCCTGCATTAATACCAAATGCAATCTTTCTTTCGCAGCCTCTTTTGAATTTGATGTTACTTTTGTATCTTTCTTAGTTAGTTTTTTAAATAATTTCATAATGTTATCAAACATGGTTCATTCTTCCCCCTAGATTGTTTATTGTTTTTTAAATAATCTTTTTAGTTTTGCTAAAAATCCTTTTTCTCTTCCAGGAATAGTTACTTCTATTTTTTCACCTAATACTCGTTTAGCAATTTCTATATAAGCTTTTCCTGATGGGGCTTTTTTATTTTGTATAACTGGTTCTCCCTTATTTGTTTGCGTAATAATATATTCATCATCTGGCACAACACCTATTAGATCAATTGATAATAAGTCAACAATGTCATCAACATCCATCATTTCACCTTTTTTTACCATGTTTGATCTAATTCTGTTTATTACAAGTTCTGGATTCTTTATTTCAGATGATTCTAATAATCCTATTATTCTGTCTGCATCACGGATTGCTGATATTTCTGCTGTTGTTACAACAATTGCTCGATTAGCCCCAGCAATAGCATTTTTAAATCCTTGCTCTATTCCTGCTGGACAATCAATTAGTATGTAGTCAAATTCTTCTTTTAGTTTTGATATTAAGTCTCTCATTTGATCTTCGTTTACTGCTGTTTTATCTCTTGTCTGTGCAGCTGGTAACAAATATAGTTCTTTAAATCTTTTATCTTTAATTAGTGCTTGTCTTAATTTACATTTTCCTTCTACAACATCTACAATGTCATAGACAATTCTATTTTCTAATCCCATAACAACGTCTAAATTACGTAGTCCAATATCTGTATCAATTAAGGCTACCTTTTTTCCTTCTACTGCTAAACTTGCTCCTAAATTCGCGGTCGTTGTAGTTTTTCCTACGCCACCTTTTCCTGATGTTATTACGATTACTTCTCCCATATTTCTCCTCCTTAGGATATTAAAAACACTTTTTAATATTTATATAATATAACGAAAATGCTAAAAAGTCAATGTGTTTTATGTAAAAATAACAAAATTGTTTCAAGAATATTACAATTTCATTACATTTTATAAGGGATTGGAAGAAGGAGGAATTGGGGACGGCCCCATAATCCTTGTTTTTTAGATAAGGATTATGGGGCCGTCCCCAATTCCTCAATTTTTTTATAAAAATAGGTTGCAAAATTTAATTAAACATTGTATAATAGAGAAGTATTTAATATTCTTATAGGGGTATAGTGTTAACGGTAGCACACCGGTCTCCAAAACCGCTTGTGAGGGTTCGAATCCTTCTGCCCCTGCCATATTTTTTGTTTCTTATTCGAGGTGATTTTCATTTTTAAAAATTTTAAATTCTTTTATTCATTACTTTCCATTTTATGTTTTTTCATTATTACTTTTTTTATTCCCATACTTAGTTCAGGTAATTTTTCCATTAATAATAATTTTGACATTTTAGAAAAAAATCCAAATGGTTTTGTTTGGCCTATTCCACGGTTATACTAGAATTAGTTCTTTTTTTGGAAAAAGAACTTCTCCTACTAGCCGGTGCTTCTTCATCTCATTCTGGTATTGATATCCCTGCTCCTCAAGGTAGCAAATTTATCGCTGTGGCAGATGGAGAAATTACTTTTAGAGAATTTTTGGGTGCAGGTGGTTATACAATAACACTTTCTTTTGATAATTACAAAATAAGTTATTGCCATTGCGACCCTAATTTTATTGTTTCTGTTGGTGATAAAATTAAACAAGGACAAGTTATTGGGCATGTTGGACCTAAATATGTATATGGAGTTAAAGGTAATCAATATCATGATGAACAAGGTTTACCTACAAATGGTGCTACTACTGGGTCTCATCTTCATTTAGGTATTAGGATTGATGATAAATATCAAAATCCCTTAAATTTCTTTTAATATATACAAAAAATTCCTAAATTGAATCTACTTTATAGTATAATCAATTTAGGATTCTTTTATATTTTTTTACATGTCGTCGTCTTCATCTTTATCGCACCCATGGCATCCGTGACATCCATTTTCGCCTTGGCATTCATCTTGTTCTTCGCCATCTACATCGCCAGACCAGTCTAATTCTATAATATTTTGACATTCTGGACATTCGATTTCTGTTTTGTTTTCGTCTACATCTATAATAAATTCATAGTTACAATATGGGCAAACTATTTCAAAATCAAATCCATCTTCTGCATAAATATCTTTTTCGATATTATCAACCACTTGTTGCATTTGACTAACTTGTGCAGTTAATTTTTTTTGCGTATCTTCAAGTTTTTCCATTTCTTCTTTTTTTAAATCTATTATATAGTCCATTTGATCTAGAACCACGTCTAAGAAAGCACCAAATCTTCCTTTTACATATTCTAAATCTTCTTTATTTTTCATGTTTTTTTCTATGTCATCTAAAAAACTTTTGTACTCGTTTTTTAATATACTCATTTTGCATTTTCACCTTTCTTATATTCTTTCCATGTATTCACATGTTCTTGTGTCAATTTTTAAAATGTCTCCAATATTAACAAACAATGGAACTTGGATTTCTAAACCAGTTTCTAATTTTGCCGGTTTTCCTGATGTAGTTGTTGTGTTTCCACTGAACCCTGGTTCTGTGTATGTAACTTCTAATTCCACAAATGTTGGTGGTTCTACTGCAAATATATTTCCTTTGTATGAAAGAATTGTTACTTCCATGTTTTCCTTCAAATATTTTAGACATTCCCCTAGTTGTTCTTCATTTAATGGGATTTGGTCATATGTTTCATTATCCATGAAATAATATAATCCTCCATCATTGTATAAATATTGCATTACTTTTTTCTCGATTTCTGCTGCTGGAAATTTATCAGAAGGATTAAAAGTTCTTTCCAATGTTGCTCCTGTAATTACATTTTTTAATTTTGTTCTTACAAATGCTGAACCCTTTCCTGGCTTTACATGTTGGAATTCTACAATTCTATATACATTTCCTTCCATTTCAAATGTTGTTCCATTTCTAAAATCTCCTGCTGAATATACTGCTGCCATAATAATTTCTCCTTTCAAATTTTCATATGTTATATATTTTACTACAAATTTACAGAAAAATCAAGTTTATAATTTTTACTTTATATTATAATATAATTTTTCTCTGATTTTGTTAAATTTATACAACCAAATTTTGTAATTTGTATTGTATCTTCAATTCTAATTCCAAATTTTCCTGGTATATAAATACCTGGTTCATTAGTTACTACCATGTTTTCTCTTAATTGCGTATCTGAACTATAACTTATATAAGGTGCTTCATGTATATCTAATCCAACTCCATGACCCAAACTATGAACCAAATCATATCCATGTAATTTAAAATCATTTTCAACCATTTTAGTTAATAGCCTTGTGCTTGCACCGTCTTTGTATTGTTCTTCAGTTTGAATTTGATTTTTCAACACTAAGTCATAAATTGGTTTTATGTGCTCTGGTACTTCTCCTACAAAAATTGTTCTTGTCATGTCTGAACAATATCCATTTACCCTACATCCCATATCAATTGTTATGATATCTTTATTTTGAATTTTTCGTTCAGTTGGTACTGCATGAGGTTTTGATGTGTTTTCTCCAGAAGCTACAATCGTTTCAAAAGCTATTCCATCAGTTCTTTGCTTGAAATATTCATCTATTTCATTTGCAATTTGCTTTTCTGTCATTCCTGGTTTTATATATGATAATAAATATGAAAAACAATTATCTGTTATATCACAAGCTTTTTCAATTTGAGTTATTTCTTCTGCATCTTTTATCATTCTTTGCTTTTCTATCATATGCTCAGTTTCTACAAAATTATGAATTTTAAATTTTCTAATGTATTCTTTATATTTGGCATAAGAAACATCATATTCTTCAAAACCAACATTTTCACAAAACAGAAAGAAATTTTCATAGTCTTCTTTAGATACATCATGCGAATCATATACAATTATTTCATCAAACAATGTTAATGTGCTGTGTACATGCTCAATATATCTAGCATCTGTAATATAGATGTTTTCTTTCCTAGTCAATAGTAAAATTCCTTCTGCTTCAATATTTGTTAAGTATCGTATATTTGTTGGATTTGTAAGTATTAGTCCTTGTAAGTCTAAACTTGACATTTTATTTCTTAACCATTGTAATTTTGTATTCATAATTATCCCTCATTTTTTCATTTTATCCATGATACATGCCTAATGTAAAAATATACATTAATGTGTTTTTTATTTGTTCAAATGGTATATACATGCTAATAAATGTTGCTATTACAATAAATGGCCCAAATGGTATGTACTCATCTGATTTTTTTATTTTTGTTGCTAATAAACCTATACTTAAAACAGCTCCTATTAAAAATGATACTAGTGTTATAATAATTATGTTAGATAATCCAAAATATAATCCTAAGGCTCCCATTAACTTAACATCGCCAAATCCCATTGCTTCTTTTCCGTAGAAAGCTCCACCTAATAATGTTATTAATAAAAATATTCCTCCTCCTGCTAGCATTCCTAATAACATATTTATAGTTATTGCTACATTTGATAACCCATATAAAAATGCAAATATAAAACCAATTTCAAATATAGTTAGGTTTAAACGGTTTGGTATTATTTGTAATTTATAATCAATTATAAATGTACATAATAACATTGGCGTTAGTATTAAATATTTTATTAAATCTAAATTCGCTATTAATGTTTCCTTTATCCCAAATACATATACTAATGTGATATAAATAATGCTTGTTATTATCATCAGTAAATAGTTTGGCTTAAAGTTTATTTTATATTCATGTATAATATCTTTTGAGATAACATTTTTATATTCTGGTAGTCTTTTATTTGCCCAGTCCACCATTTGTCCTACTATTAGTCCCATTATTGCTACTACTATGTAATAAGCAATGTGTACATCATTAAAATACATTTTTCGTTTCTCCTTTGTCTGCTATTATATTTTTTTTATATTCTTTTTTATTTTATTCTCTAATGGTCTTTTCCATGCAGTGTACCAAAAATCTTTTTTGTCTATTGGGTCTACTAATATTGTAAACATTTTGCAACGATTACCACCTATTACATCTGTGAATATTTGATCTCCTACTACTCCTATATTTTCTGCATTTTCATTTAGGATTTTTTGTACTTTCAAAAATCCTGATTTAAATGGCTTTTTTGCTAAATTTTTATATGGTACCTGTATTTGTTTTGCTACTTCTTCTACTTTTTCTTTATGATTTGTGTTTGATAAAATATATAGTTTTATGCCTTGACATTTTATTTCTTTTGCCCATCTTATTACTTCTTCTGATATCTGTCTATGATAGTCTATTAATGTGTTGTCTACATCTAGTATTAGTGCTTTTATTTGATTTCTTTTTAAAAATTCAATTGTGATTTGTTCTACTTTGCCAAAATATGCTTTTGGATATATTATCATTTTTTCCTCCGCTTGCCAAAATCTCATGTATATCTTATCAATTTGCTTTTCTTTTGTCAAGGAGTTTGATTTCGTTATTTACAAAATCTATGTTTTCCAATTGTTATTGTCATTGGTCTCGACCATATCCATTTGTTCGTTGCTGTAGCAGGATTAAAATAATAAATTGCTCCATAGCTAGGGTCCCATCCGTTTATTGCATCTTGTGCTGCTTTTTTCGCATTAGTATCTGGTGTTAAATTTATTTGTCCATCACTTACGGCATCAAAGGCTCCAGACTGATAAATAACTCCAGATATTGAATTAGGAAAAGAACTACTTTTTACTCTATTCATAACAACTGCCCCCACTGCTACTTGGCCCGTATATGGTTCTCCTCTAGATTCTCCATAAATCAATCGTGCTAATAAATTAACATTACTAGAATTAGTAGCACCAGAACTAGAAGATGAACTAGAGGAACTATAAATTCCCATTGCCTTTAAAGTTGCTGGTCCTGCAATTCCATCTACTGTTAATCCATTTTTTCTTTGAAAATACTTTACCGCATTTACAGTTTTTGTTCCGTAAATTCCATCTATACTTCCTGTATAATATCCCCATCTCTTCAATTTTGTTTGTATTTGAGTTACTTCACTTCCTCTTGAACCATACTTGGATAGTGCTTCGACTGAATTATCTTTCAAAAATATAAATCCTATTATCATCATTAGAAAAAAAAATGTTATTACTGTTAATATATTTTTTTTATTTTTGAACATAATAAAAAACCACCTATTCATAAAAATCTTTATAGTTATTTTTATCAATATTTGGTTCTATTATGCATAATTTAATAATATAAACTTTCAAATTAAAAAATACTATCATTATTATTTAATATTATATCTTTCAATTGATCTTTCAAAAGTGGTAAACTTTCTTTTATAGTCCCCCACAACACAGATAAATCTACATTTTCATAATCATGAACAATTCTATTTCTCATACCCTTTATACTATTCCATGGAATATTACTATATTTTTCCATTGTTTCATCACAAATCTCTTTTACAAGTTCTCCTATTTGAGATACTGTAAAAGCACAAGCTGTTATTGTTTTTTTATCATCCAAAAAATCCTTAGCATTTAAACCTTCAACATATTTTTCAATATCATCAATATAATTAATAATTTTTTGAATAATAATTCTATCCCTACTTTTCATAAATAATAACTCCTTCTTTTTGTATATCATTATAAATTTTACTATCTTTCTGTATTTCGGATATTTCAAATAAATCTATATTCTTTTCCAATTTTTGAACTAAATCCTCTAATAAACCATAGAAATTTATATTTAACAATTTACCTTCACTATCAATTACTAAATCTATATCGCTTTTAGGTGTAGGTGTATTTTTAGCATAAGAACCAAATAAAATTGCTTTTTTTACTGAAAAATTTTTTAATATATCTTGCAATATATTTTTCAATTCTTCTATTGAATATATTTTCTCAGACATATTAACCTCCTCTCTATATTTTATAGTATATCACAAATAACCAATTTTTCAACTACAATATTTACAAAGAATAGTTTCCAAACCAATTTGCAAATCAATTAATCCATTCTTATATTGATAATCAATGTCAATCAGGCTTTGCAATATACTTCGTAGCTCTGCTCCTTGAAAAAAACTAGCTTGTGACTTATACTTACTCACCAAAAAAGTTTGATTTGGTTTTAAATTCAAACTAGAGACAATATCTTTATTATAATATAGCGCCAATTTAACAAAATACAACTTCTTAAAATGATTATACAAAGTTATCAAAATCTTCTGTATAGGTTCCTTTGCGTACACCAAATTCTTTAACACATCTAAAGCCACAGCAATCTGTTTTTTACCCAAAGAATCAGTCAAATCAAAAATAACACTTTCCAACTTTTTTATACACAGCTTATCAATATCAACCTTTTGTATCTTGCCTCCCTCTCCTGCATACTCAATCAATTTTCTTATCTCATTAATTAATTCCTGCATATTGGTACCGCAGCACTCTATAAAATAACGCAAAGTAGCATCATCTATATCAACTTTATAACCTTGGCATATAGCTTTTATTCTTCTTTCGATTTGTATTGGCTTTTGATAAGCAAACTCACACACAACTCCTAATTTATCTATCACGCCATACAATTCCTGTTTGCTATCTGCTTCGTCCTCCACAAAAACTAATACTACACTAGAACGAACCAAATCTATATTATCCTTTAAATATGCACTAATCTTTTCCTTTAGCTTTGATAATTCTACATTTTTCCTTTTTCCATCTTTTTTTAATAAACCTGTATTCCTTGCAATAATCAGCTTTTTCTCGTATCCAAAACTTGGCGTTTCAATATCTGCTATCAACTCATCACAATTAGTTTCGTCAATAGTAATAAAATTAATACCTTTTGTACATTCTCCAAATAAGCTTTTTATTTTTTTTAAAGCTGATTCTAGCAAAAACAATTCCTCTCCATATAAAAGATATAGACTTTCTAATTTACCACCTTTCAGTTCTTTTTCCAAATTTTCAATCGATAACATTATTTTCTATCTCCCTAAAATAATTCGACATACTTCTGATACACTCCATGCTTGATTAATTGTTCCCTTTGGTAATTGTGGTTTTGCAGAATCATAAATTTCAGCAATACCACCAATACAGCCATTTTCCATAATATCCTTTTGAAAAGTCTTATTAGTTCTATTAATAAACTTTTCCAACTTATCCTTCCACATTTGCTTATCATTAGCCGTTTTAGATGCCTTCAAGCTATTCTTTAAACTATCATAATACAATCCCAATAACCATGGCCACGTAATACCTTGATGATAGCTACTATCCCTTTTCTGTGAATTCCCTTCATATACTTCAACATAATTTTCTTCGCCCTTTGCCAAAGTTTTTAATCCATATTGGTTCAATAGCTTCTTTTCTACTGTATCAATTACTTGATTAGCTACAATACTATTAGGCTCTAACACAGGGTATGTTAAGCTCAATGCATATAATTGATTTGGTCTAATCTTGCTATCTCCAAGTACATCATATAAACATTTCTTTTTCTCTTGATAAAACTTTTCTTGGAAAGTTTTCTTACAATTTTCAGCTAATTTTTTATACTTTCTAGCTAATACAGGATGTCCGAATTTTTTCGTCAAATCTGACATAATACAATTTGCATTATACCACATAGCATTAATCTCTACAGCCTTTCCATTTCTTGGTGTGAAAGCTACTTCATCATATTTAGCATCCATCCATGTATTTTGTGTATCCTCTGTTCCAGAAACAATTAATCCATCAGTATCTAAATAAATATTATTATTATCAACATCTATTCCATTACAATAATTTTCAATAATATCCTCTAAAATTGGATATAATGTTTCTTTTACAAATCTTTCATCTTTGGTATAATCTAAATATTTTCTTATTTGTTCAAATAACAATAAAGAAGCATCTACACTATTATACAAAGGTCTATTATCATATCCAGAATAGCCATTTGGAACAAGTCCAAACTTAACATCTCGAACCATAGTTAATAAAACTTCTTTTGCTATATCAAATCTCTTTGTAATCAATAATAAACCTTCAAAAGCAATTAAAGTATCACGACCCCAGTCTAAAAACCATGGATAACCTGCTATAATTGTATGCAATCCAAAACTTGGTCTGTAAGCAACAAAGTTATCAGTAGCTATTAAATATGTTCTTATTAATTCATCTCTTTGCACATCTTTTTTAGTTTTTTTCTTACTTTCATCTATTAAACCAGATTCTTGTATCATTTCTCCTAAACGTATTTTCTCATTATTAATAAATCTTTCTACACTTTTTTGCTCTATATTTTCTTCCAATGAACATACAAAAGAAATGTCTTTCTCCTCATTAGCTGGTATATCTACCTCATATACACCTGGAACAACATGATTTTCTTCTGGATAAAATCCTCTCTTTTCTTCTTCTACATAAAACATATTAGAAAAAATATCATTCTGATGCTCTATATACTCTCCTTCTGATAAATTCATATAGATTGGTGTTTGAGAATTATTATCAATTATTAACTTCACTTTAGTTTTATTTACTTGCTGTTTTACTGAAAAATAATGATTACTATTCATTTGATGAAAGTCTCTAAAATTAACAATTGGAGCTAATGTCAATTTTGCCCTTCCACCCTTATTTTTAATTTTATATTGCACTCCCACTGTATTGTGCCCATATTCCATACTTATATTTTTTATAATATCTATTTTTCCTATTTGATAGTAAAAACTAGGTATCACATCTTTTTCAAATTCTTTTTGATATTTATATCCATGAGAAATATAATTTTTACATACATTAGTATAAAAATCATACTTTTTTCCTTCAACTTCTATACTTTCGTCTAGCTTTGATAAAACTAAAAATCTTCTAGCAGGTGGTGTTAATGGTGCAATTAATAGTCCATGATATTTTCTTGTATTTGCTCCTATAACAGTTGAAGAACTAAATCCTCCTATACCATTTGTTATTAACCATTCCTTTTGCAATCCTTCTTCTAAAGTTAGTTTTTCCTTTGTAACTTTCATATTTTTATTTCTCCTTTATTCTTCTTCCTTTTTGGTATGTCTCCTCATGCCTCTTGCACTCTTTGGCTTTTGTTTTACTTCTTTTGGTGCAGTTGTTTCTTCCTTTTTAGTCTTTGTTGTAGATGTCCTTTTCTTAACTTCCTTCTTTTCTTTTTTCTCTTGTTCTTTTTGCATTTTTAATTTAGCAATTTCATCTGCCTCGCGAATAGATGCAATTCTATCACTATATTTATTACTAAATTTACTCTTTGATTTTGGAGTTTTTTCTCGCTTTCCTTGTTTCTTTCTTTTTTCTTTTTTAGACATTGATTTTTTGATTTTATCAATTCTTTTATCTTCTCTTAATTTATTATTTAACATTAAATATTGTGGGTCATTTTGCTTATCTTGATATTTTAAATCATCACATATTAATTCAATAATTGAAGATGCTATAGCATTTGGGTCATGTCTAATATGTTCATTTACTATCATTGATAAATTTCTTTGCAAAAATTTAATTCCTTTTACTCTTTCAATATCTTGATCAACTAAGTCTTGTCCTTCTATATTATACTTCTTTATAAATTCTGGTATAACTTCTCCTGTATCATATATACAGTAATCTACAATGCCATTTCCACAATGTTCTATAATTGCATTTAAATGGTCTGATACACTATAATTATCAGTTTGACCTGGTTCTGTCATAATATTACTAATATAAACTTTTATAGCTGAACTTTCTTTTATCGCTTTAGCAACACCATTTACTAACAAATTTGGGATTACATTTGTATATAAACTTCCTGGTCCAATTATAATGCAATCTGCATTTTTAATAGCATCTATTACTCCTGGTGCTGGTCTACAATTAGATGGATTTAAGAAAATACGATTAATTTTTGTTATCTTTTCTGACACAATCTCTGGTATTCTAGATTTTTCTTCAACCATATAACCATTTGCTAATTCTGCTACGATTTTCATTTCATCTAAAGTTGCTGGTATAACTTTTCCTATCATATTAACTACTTCATTACTTTTTATAATAGAATCCTCAAAATTACCATTAATGTCTTTCATAGCAGAAAAATAAATATCAGAAAATTTAAATCCTTTTAATTTTCCTTTTGTAAATTCGTAATTAAATAATTGGCTAATTTGCCCTTCTTTAGAAGCTAATGCAACTATACTATCTTTGACATCTTCTAGTGGCAATAACTCTAACTCACGTCTTGAATTTGTAATAGTTTCACCATAATCAGAAACCGTAACAATAGCAGTTAAATTATTTGTATAATTCTTCAATCCTGACAATACTGTATTTAACCCTGTTCCTCCACCAATAACAACAATATTGGGTCCTTGTTCATATATTGTTCTGTTAAATATAAGAGATTTAACATTAACATTTTTCTTATTATCCATACGTTCATCAGTTGCTTCAACCAAAAGTTCTAATGTTCTCTTACTAAGAAAAATTAATCCCAATATAATAGCAATAAAGCCTACTACAAATATTACTACTACCTTTCCTACTTCTTGAAAAGACATTTCTTTCATTACTAATATTTTTGCTAGCCCATAACAAGCAAGTATAATTCCTACTAAAATTAAAAATATCCATCGCTTCATTTTGCTACTAGATTTAAACCATTGCAAAAAACCTTTCATTATTTTACTCTCCAATTATTTCAATTTCTAATTCAATTTCTTTCTTAAATTTTTCATATACTTTATCTTTTATGTATTTAACTAATTCTAAAACATCTTTTGCTGTTGCATTCCCTTTATTTATAATAAATCCACTGTGTTTCGTCGATACTTCTGCATCTCCTACTGAATATCCTTTTAAACCTGCTTCATCTATTAATTGGGCTGTAATAAAATCCTTTCCTCTTTTAAAAGTACTACCCGCACTTGGATATTCAATTGGCTGCTTTTCTTTTCTATATGTCGCATATTCTTCCATTTTTGCTTTTATATCTTCTCTATGTCCTTTTGCTAATTGTAATGTAGCTTCTGTAATAATATACTTTTCTTTTTTAAAAATACTATGTCTATAAGAAAATTCTAATCCCTGATTTGTGAATTCTTTTTCATTTCCTTGCATATCTATACATTTTACAGTTTTTATAATGTCCTTCATCTCTCTGCCATATGCACCTGCATTCATTCTAATTGCTCCACCTATAGTTCCTGGTATGCCAGATAACTCTTCCATTCCTGTAATGTCATTTTGCAAGCATATTTGTGCTAATTTGCCTAACTTTTCTCCCGCTCCTACGGTAATGTCTATTATATCATTTCGCTCCTGTATATTTATACCCTCCAATTTTATCATAAGAGTTATTCCTTTAATTCCTTTGTCTAGCACTAATAAATTACTACCATTACCAATAATTGTGATATCTATATGTTCTGCATTTGCAAAATTTAGTACGTTTTTTAAATCTTCCATCATGTCTATCTTAATAAAACATTCTGCTGGTCCACCAATTTTAAAGCTTGTATGCTTTTTCATTGGTTCGTCAAAAAATATTTTATCTTTATCAATTGATAAATTGTTAACTTGCTCTTTGATTTTCAAAAAACCACTCCTTTTGAATATATTTTTTGCTTTTTTATTCTACTATAAATTTAAAAAAAAAGCAAGTTCTAAGAAACTGCTCCTATAATTCCTGCATCGTTTCCTAGAACTGCTGTCTCTATTATTATATCTTTTCCACCAATAGTATTAACTTTTTCCTGTTTCAATTTATGTCTCAATCTTTCTAAAAGAACATCTTCGAAATAAACAAAACTTCCTCCAATTCCAACTATCTCTGGTTCAAAAATATTAATTAAATTCAAAATTCCTATACTCAAATTTTCAATATACTCTGATACTTGTTTTTCCACTATATCATAATTTTCATTTTGTGGATTGTTTCTTCTAATAATGCCTATTAATTCCTCTCCTCTTGTACTTTCATCCAGATTTAAAGCCTTTTTCAAATTTTTTTTGAACACTTTCATTGAAGCATATCTTTCAAAACATCCTTTTCTTCCGCAATTACAAGTTATTCCATTTTTTTCAATTACCATATGTCCAAATTCACAACCTGGTACCTTACCTGTGTTTAACAATTTATTATCTATAAAAGCTGCTCCACCTATTCCAGTTCCCAGTGTTAAAAACACACTTCTTTCATAATCTTTTAAACATCCATATTTATTTTCTGCAATCCCTGCACATTTAGCATCATTCCTAATTTGCATTGGTAACTTTATTTTTTCTTGTAATCGCTCTATAATTGGGTAATCTCTAATGTCTAGATTTCCAGACGTCTGAACTACCCCATCTATTGCCCAACCTGGCATAGCTATTCCCAATTCTGTTATGTCATACTTTTCGCATAACTCCAGGCTGTGCAATGTAATCATGTCTTCTAATGTCTTTTTTATATCTTGTTTTTCAAAATCTGTAATTCGTTTTTCAATTTTTTCTATAATTTTTCCATTATCATCAACCACACCAATGGCTATATGACTTCCACCTAAATCTATTCCTATTTTCATTTTTATACTCCATATGCATCAAATAAGAAGTTACCCATATAAACTTGAACACAAGGTACTAATACTACTAATACGAAGAAGATTAAAACAGCTCCAACAATTGCATATACTACCTGTGGCAATGCCTTCATAATCTTTGTCATAATATTATCGATATCAATTTGCATATATTCTACTAGTTTTTCCATCATTTCAGTCAAGTCAGTTTGCATACCTATTTTTAACATTTCTGTAATCATTGACTTAGCTAGACCTGATTTTTCAAATGGTTCAATCCATGAAGAACCTATCAATATATTGTTTATTGAAGTTTCTATAATTGATAGCATAACATAGTTCTTAACTACATTTTTACTTACCTCAATAGCATCCTGTATTCTCATTCCATTTTTTAAATTTAATAACATTGCTTTCATTAATCTTGAAAAATCTAAAGCAAAGATTAATTCTCCAAATATTGGCATTTTGTATTTAAAATAATGAAAATTATATTTTCCTTTTGGTGTGTTGATATAAAACACAATTGCTGCAATAATTGCTATTAATATAAATGTTGGTATGTACCAAAATTCAATTACTTTATTCAGAAAATCGGCAAACCATAGTGTAATTCCTGGTAATTGTTCGTCTGTACCCAATTCATCAAAAACTGACTGAATTGCTGGAATAGCAAATAATGTACCCACTACTAACATAACAATTAATAAAATAAACTGCGCAATATTAGGAATTAAAATAGATTTTAATTTTCTATTTAAAGAATCTGTATCATCTAAGTATTTTACAGCTTGTTCTAGTGAATTTGTAAGAGAACCTGATAATTCTCCTACTTTTATCATATTAATATATATATACGGAAATACATTTGAATAATATTCCATTGTAGTGTACATATTTTCACCAGCTTCTACACCAGCCAGAATATCTTCTAATATTCCTTTAAATGACAAGTTTTCTGTACTTTGAATAATAGTATTTAAAGCATGAATATTGTTAAAGTTCGCCTTTTTCAATAAGTAAAAATTCTGTGTAAATACCATTATATCTCTCTGTGTTATTTTTTCTGTTTTTGCAAAATACAAATTAATCTTTTCTTTAGTAGTCAATTCTTTTTTTCTATCGTTTAATCTTGTTGTATTTACATTTTTCATAATTTCTTGTATATCTGTAACATTTCTCTTTTGCTTTTTTGGTACTTTGCCAGAGCGATAAGAAACTTGTTCAATAGATATTGGTAACAAATTACTACTTTTCAAAGATTTAATTAAATTTTGTCTACTTGTTGATTCTATTTTGTTCTTAACAACAAGGCCTGTTTTTGTTACAGCCCTATAAATATACGTAGGCATGTATATGTCCTCCTATTCTATTTATTTCGCTTAATTTTTAATTGCATAATAGTTCTATTAAGAGTTTCTATATTTTTTTCTTCTATTTGAGCTTTCGCTTGATCTAATGTTATTCTATTTTGTACAAAAAGTTCTGCTAAAGAATTTATTAATCCTATACTTCCCTTGTCTGCACTACTTTGTATAGCATCCTCAATTTCTGATACACTTAATTTATCTTTACGTATGATACCTGCAACAACATTATCTACTACCATTACTTCTGGTACTAAAACTAATTTTCCATCTATACCTGGCAATAATCTCTGTGATACTACCAATTTTAATAAAGCTGATAATAGATATTTAATACTAGCTTGATCTCTTACTTCATAAAAGTTTATCATTCTATCAATCGTCTCTGCACATGATTTTGTATGTAATGTTCCAATTACCAAGTGACCTGATTCTGCCATTTCAATAGCTGCTTCCATTGTTGTTTTGTCACGAATCTCACCTATTACTAATATATCACAATCCTCTCTTAAAGAATTCTTTACACCATCACTAAAAGTTAAGCTATCTCTACCTTTTCCAACTTCTTTTTGCACAATTAAAGATTTTTTTGAATGATGCTTATACTCTATTGGGTTTTCTAATGTTAATATCTTCTTATTTTGATTTTCATTTATATGATTAATTAAAGCACTTAATGTTGTACTTTTACCAGAATTAGTTTTACCAGTAACTAGAATTAGTCCTTGTGGTTGATAAGTCATTCTTCTTACTATATCTGGTACTCCTAATGACTCATACTCTGGTAATTCATTTTTAATTAATCTGAGTGTGCACAATGGAATATCATCAGCTAAAGATATATTTACTCTTAAACGAATATCTCTATATTCATAAGATATATCTAATTTTCTGGTAGTATTAAATACCTCATCTTTTTCTACATTTCCCTTTACTAAATAATCATATATTTCAGCCATATCTTCTGGTGTTAAAATTTTGCTATTTGCAACAGGAACTAAAGTCCTAGCAATTCTAAGCATGGGTTTATTACTGCATATCAAATGCACATCAGAAGCGTCTAATTCTATAGCCTGATCTAAAATTTTATCTAAATTCATAATTTCCTCCTTGGTATTTAAAATATTAATAATTTTCTGTTTAATTCTTCTAATGTGGTATGTCCAGCAATTACTTTGTTAATACCATCAATTACTAATGTCTTATAATTTTGAGATAATGCAATTTTTCTTATTTCTAGACTTGATTTTCCTAACACAATAGCTTCCTTTATCTCTTCCGTTAAATCTAGTACTTCAAATATTCCCATTCTATCATAATATCCAGTGTTATTACAATACTTACATCCTGGTGTATCATATGTTTTACCACTTACATCAAATTTAATGTTATATTTTTCTCCAATACTTGTAATTATTTTTTTCTCTTTATCAGTAAATTTTCTTTCAATCTTACATTTAGGACATATTTTTCTTACTAATCTTTGTGAAATACATGTAGCTAATGTGCTTGAAATGTCATAATCAGAAAGTCCCATTTTTCTTAATCTTGTAATAACTTCCACACTGTCTATTGTATGTATGGTTGATAATACATAATGACCTGTTTGACCTGCTTGAATTGCTATTTCTCCCGTTTCTGTATCTCTTATCTCTCCTACTAAAATGATATCAGGATCTTGTCTTAAAACTGTTCTAAGAGAACCTGAAAATGAAGAACGATTATCTATTTCAATTTGGTTTAATCCTTCAATTCTAATTTCAACTGGGTCTTCAATTGTAGTTATATTAATTTCAGGACTATTTAAGTAATCCATTATACTATATAAAGTTGTTGTTTTTCCTTCTCCTGTTGGTGCGGCAACAATTGTTATACTATTTCTTTTATTTATACTTTTTCTTAAATCATCTTCCGTACCTGGAAATCCTAAATCAAATATATTTTTAATGTTACCATTCTTCTTTAAAAGTCTTAATACAAATTTCTCTCCATAAACATTTGGTTGAGAAGATACACGAATGTTATAGTCTTCATAAAGTAATATTCTACCATCTTGTGATTCTTGCTTTTCTTGATGCATATTAGAAATGGCTTTTAATCTTCCTATAATTTGTTGTTGTTTTTCTTTCTTTATTTTAGCAGCTGTAAAAAGTTCACCATCAATTCTATATCTAACTCTAACTTCTTCAGCCATTGGTTCTATATGTATATCACTAGCTCTTCTTTTTATTCCTGTTTTTATAATACTATCTACTAAACCAATTATAGTGTCACTTTTCTCTGAAACATCAAAATCAGATGTAGCTTCACCTTCAAGTGATTTTAATATTTTTTCTATATCACTTTCAAATGTTATATATGTTTCCATTACAAGACCTTTGTTTAATAACAATAGTCTAATAGTATTAATTGCTTTATTATTTACAGTATCTGCGAAGCACACTTTTGCTCTTCCTGAACTTACTTCAAAAGGAATCGCTTTATTTTTTTGTGCCACATCTAAAGAAAAGTAATCTGTTAATTTTACTTTTATTGTTTCTTCTGACAATAAAATCACTTTTTCTTCTAATATATCACCTATAGCTTGAATTAAAATATTAGGATCACAAGCTTGTAAGATATACAAGATATCACCTATTTTCTTGCCTGGATGTTCTTTTTGATATTTTAATGCTCTTACAATATCTTCTTCTTTAACAATACCTCTTTTTACTAATTCCATTCCTAGTGGTTGTCGTTTTTTCATATCCATATTCTTTACCTTCTTTCGTATCTTTCATTTTTTATTATACTACATTTTTTTTACTTTTTGTTGTTTTTCATAAAATTACATAAATTTACTAATTTCTTAAAGTGTATGTTCGTTTTCTTTCTTTTCCTTCTATATCCTGTATATCAACGTTTACTACATTTTTCCCGTTTTGTATGTCATAACTAAAAATGCATCTTTCTATTCCTTCACATATTTTTACTTTATTTCTATATATTCCTTTATTACTTTGAATAAAAGTATATTGTACACCATTATCAAATACAATATAATTTTGCTTATTGCCTTGCCCACAAGCTAATACTTTTATATTTTCACGATTGACTTCTTCTGCAAAAGCTCTATTAAAATTTGTATATTGTGTTATAGAATCTATAACATCAGACTTTTCAACGTTTTTATAAAAAAAGGTACTTATAATAGATATAATGCCAATAATAATCGACATTCCAATGACATATATAGTTAAAGAAATAAGGGTTATACCTCTTTGTGACTTCATATTAAATCTCCTTTGACATTATAGTAGAAAGTTCTACTTTTTGCTCTTTTGTTTTAAATTTATATAGAATTTGAACTGTTATTTTCTTTACTATATTTGATTCTTTACTTTTATCAAAATCATTATAATCTTGCACGATTATCTTCCTATAAAAACCTTCTTTTATGTCCTCTATTTTTGCATCTTCTTCACTTTTACCATATGAATTTTCTTCCTGCCCTAACTCTGAAAGTAAAGTTTCAAATGTTTTGTTTTTCATTTTTTCAATTTCTTCTACTGCTAAATCTACTGCTTCAGATTTCAATTGTAGTTCTTTTAAAGAGCTATTTACATTATAGGATAAAACAACAATAATCGACACAAAAATAAAAAGTACAACAACTGATATTGCTATATCAATTCCAGTATATCCTTTTTCACTTTTCATTTTCATATTTTTCTCCTTACCATCGATAGTTACTAACATATAATACCAACATTAACATCAATATATTGGCAATGCCCAAATAACTTCCAATGCTTAATTTTTGAGAAATTTTCTCATCTGATTTCCTACTTCTCCTTCTTCCTTGCTTTAGTTTTTGCAATAGCATATAAAAGAATATTGTTAAAAGAGTAAATATAATTGCATTTTCTGTCACATACTCTCCAGTAAATATTACCATTGTTATTATCATTAAAAGAATTCCGGTTACATAGCTATTTTTTGCATACCATTTTAATGTTATTGTGTCTAAAAGTAAGATTATTATGTAAAAAATTAAATATATAATATATCTATATATACTAGATTCTTCTACTATGCATAGATATATCATATACATAATAGATATTACAATACCATAAACATTCACTAATTTATCTATTTTTACATTTTCTTTGTCAATTCCAGATACAAGAAATAGAAATGTTATATATAATGACATAAAAGAATATTCTACTATTTTTGTAAATGTTATTGTATATATATCAAGTTTCATTAAAATTCCTAATGCCACAAATACAATTCCTGATAATACTTCTATAATAAAGTATCTTGGTCTTATTTTTTCTTTACAATACCTACATCTTCCTCTTAAAAATATATAACTGAATATTGGAATTAAGTCTAATAGCCCTAATTTGTGATTGCAATTAGGACAGTAAGAATGTGTATGTGTAATATCTTGTCTTTTTGGAATACGATATATTGCCAGTGTATAAAAACTACCAAATAGCGCTCCGATTATAAATAGTAATATGTATAAAAATATATTCATTTATTTTTTCCTTTTACTTTATTTTAAATTAGCCATACACACATTGTGTGCGTATGGCCGTATTTTATTTTATTAGTCTGAAGTAGCTCTTGTTATTGGGTACGTTGCTGGTGTGATTGTATATTTGCCTGCAGCATATGTTATTTTTCCTGTTTTTTTAACATCATTTACTGTTTTTTCAATAGTTAAAGTTGTGTCTGCTGTCACACTGTCACCAACAGTAACAGTATAACTATTATCTAATCCATTATCACTCTTTATAGTTTCTTGACTAGGTACTTTATTTTCAGCTAAAATTGTTGCATATGCTCCATTTAAAGCCATATTTATTTTGTCAGCTACCTCTGATTCTGCTGTAGCTTGGTCTGCACGTCTTGCTTGTGTTAAAATACCATTTTCACCTAACAACATAGCAATTGATACACCTGCTAAAATTAATAAAACAATGATTGTAATAACTAACGCAATTAAAGTAATACCTTTTTGATTTTTCATAATTTCTCCCTCCTTTTTCATTAGAATAAAATATATTTGATTTATATGAATTCTGGTTCATATAACGTTAAAAACAATTTATTTAGTTCCCTTGTCAGGATAAAGTTTACCACCTGTTGAATTAGAATTTGCTGTATTGCCACTAGTAACTCCACTATTTCCTGCTGATGGACTTTCACCTTCTATATTTTCTACTGGTATATCATAAGTAGAAAATGGATTTGCTTTTCCTGGTTTATACGTCTGAACTCTTTTAAAATTATTTAAGTCATTTGAATCTATTTCATAAGTCAAAATAACTTGACTTTCATCTATTGTTTGTGTTTCTGCTAATTCATTGCTAATGTCCTCTGGTGTCGTATAAGATACTGGATTCGGCAATGTTTTTGACATTGGAACATATTGATATAATAAAATTCCTAATAATAAGATAATAGCTAAACACAGTAACAATATTATGATTATTTCTTTAATAATAAATTTCATCATCTTTCTCCTTAATCTTATTTTGTTGTATTTGTATTACCTGTGGAATTATTTACAGTATTTGTTGTGTTTCCTGTATTAGTTGTATTAGTCGTATTTGTTGTATTAGTTGTATTTGTTGTAGTATTATTAGTTGTTCCATCAGTTTGATTTGATGATTCATCTGTTGAATTATTAACAACAGTTAGTGATGATATATCTTTAATAGCAATATCTCTACATACAAATTTTGCTTGAAGCTCTGTATCATCTGTAGTAACAGAAAGCATTTTAAAATCTTCTATTTTAAATCCTAGAGTACTATCATTCTCTATATCAGAGATAAAATCCATAATACAAACATAACTTCCATTAACTGTAAAATTCAAATTGTAACTATCTTGTGCATTTGTGCCATCTTTTTTTACTTCCATTTTTAATATAGCACCTTCACTTGTTGCATAATTTCCTAATTTTACCCATAAAGTTTCAATTTCATATCTTTGAAGCTGATTTGCAGCTTGCACATCACTTTCAGAACTAATTGCTGTCATATCTTCATACTCCTTTTTTTCTTTTTTTAGTTCTTGAAAATTTTCTTTTACTGTATCTACAGCTCTTTTGTAATCAGTCTCGACCAATTTACTAGCTTGTTGGATTTTATTATCTAGCTCATCATATCTTTGTTGAATTCCTTCAAAGCTAAGAACTTCTATTTGTCCTATGTTAAAGCCATTTAATACAATAAAAACAGAAAGTGCTATTAAAAGTCCAAGTAAAATTAGTAATAATAATTTTTTCATGGTAACTCTCCTTCTATTTTAATTGATACAACATTACTGTCCTTTTGTCCTGATGTTGCTATAGTATTAGCCAAAATCACATCTGCCTTTATTTTTGATACAAAAATTCCTAATTGCTCATATTTATCAGACTGTGCTGAAATTACAATATGTGTATCTGTTGTATTTTCAATTGAAGTTAATTGAACATGTTCTGGTATAACCATCATGATTTGATTTAATAAATTTGGTATTGCATTTCTTGTCTTATTTCTATCTGTTATTTTATCGTTAGCCTCTTCAAGATTTCTTATCATATTAGTATAATTACTAATTCTTGTTTTTATTTTTTCACTATCTGAATTAGCAAAATCAATTTGTTTATTTGTTGAAATAATTGAATCATTTGCTTGTTCTTGTTTTTTCTTCATTTGATCTGCTAATAATCCAGAAAATCCACTATATATTATAACTAGTAAGAAAAATGCTACTGCCGTTCTTGTCATACCAACTTCAATTCTGTCTAATTTTTGACCTAAATCCCAAGTAAAAAATTCTCCTAGTTTTTTCATATTTTTTGATTCTTTTGCTGCATTTGTATCTATTGTTAACCAATCTGGAAGCTTGTCTTTAAGAGTTTGGTTTTTGAAATTCATTCCAGAAATTCCTTCTCCTAATCCCATTAGTCCTATGGAAATAGCAGAATTTACTTCAACATAGTCTTTTATACTAATGTCTTTTGTGTTTTGTACAAAATATGGTTTTAGTATTTCACAATCAACATTACCTAATAATTCTTGGAAATATAAGTCAATATTGTTAATTAATGCCGCTGTTCCTGTAATATATACTTTTTTAATTTTATCTACGTTATCTGTTATAATTTCTTTAACTTTTCCTACAACACTATATAAAGTAGGCATGATATCTTCTAAATAACTTGATTGTTCTTCTTGTAATTCTTTTCCTTCTGAAGTATATATTGTAGTATTTTTACATATTTCATAAGAATTTGAATAAGAATTTTCTTTCATATTTATTTTGTCTAGGAACTCTCTACTGCCTTCCTCTATAATATCTACGTTATAAATTTGATTGTCCAATATTGTCGTAATTCTTGTATTATCTTCTATATTTACTATAAGGCAATCTTCCTCTTGCTTAGTGTCAATCAAATTAGGAATTGACATAGCAATTGGAGATATATTAGTTAATTTATATCCTTCTATCTGTTGTATTTTTTTATTTATTTCCATTTTACTTCCAGATATATGGATTACTTTTATTTTATCTTTATCATCTTGATTTTCAACAACTGCATATCTATTTTCAAACACATTTGGGTTATATCCCTTTTCAGCGCAAAATGATTCGAATTCTGTTTTTATAGCTTTTTGTAAATCACTTTTTGTAAGCAAAGCAAACATATCAAAATAATTATACATTTCTTCTGACAAATTGATGCTAATTGGTGTTTTTTGACTATAAGTTTCTTGAATAAGTTGCTTAATTGCATCACCAATTTTTTCATAGAATTTTATTCCAAATGATTCTACTTTTATAACATCATGTTCTTTAGAAACTTTTGCATATTTAATTATATTTTCCTCTACATATAGTCCTAAACAACTTGTACTAGCCATTGTTTTCTCCTTTTTTTTTGATATATTTTTATTTTTTACAAAATACGCAAATACATACTTGAATAATTTACATGTTATTTCAAATATATCTATATTTTATATTTATTCGCCAAAAAGTCAATACATTTAACACACTTGTAATAAAAACGTAATATTTTTGTAATACTATGTTTTACTTATTTTTTTCTGCATTTTACAAATAAAAAATCCATCTGTTTCTTCATTCGGGTAAACTTGTAAAAATCGTCCTTTTTTTATAAATTTTTGAAAAAATTTTTCACTTTCTAAATTCTGAATGTCTTCAATATAAAAATTAGAATTACTTTCAATAAATTTTTCTATCAAGTTTTCATTTTCTTCTGGTAATATACTGCAAGTTGAATAAACTAATTCTCCACCTTCTTTTAAATACTTAGAACACTGGTTTAATATTGCCTCTTGTAACTTTGTTATATCTTCTAAATCTTCTTTTTTCTTTTTCCATTTAATATCTGGTTTTCTTTTTAATACACCCATTCCCATGCATGGTACATCTAGTAGAATTTTGTCGAAATATCCTAAATATTTTTCTTCTAATAAAGTAGCATCTTTTACTTCCGTTTTTATAATAGATATTCCTAACCTTTTTGCAGTATCTTCTACCAATTTTATTCTGTGCTGATGAATGTCCCAAGCTACTATGTCTCCATTATTATTCATAATTTGTGACATATAGGTGGTTTTTCCTCCTGGACTACTACATGCATCCAAGATTTTTTCTCCTTGTTTTGGATTTAAAATAATTGGTATTAAACCTGCTGCCTCATCTTGAATTGTAAATTTTCCTTCTTGAAAAGATTTTAAATTTTCAAGATTTTTTGCTCCTTCCACTACTAGAAAATCTTTTAAAATTCCATCCCTTACTACTATATTTTCTTTCTGCAATTCTTCTATTATTGTTTGTTTATCTGTTTTTAAGGTATTAATACGAATATTTAATTTTGGTCTTAAATTAGAATTTTGACAAATTTTTTCAACTTCTTCAATTGAATTATCTTTTAATAGCTCATCAATTATCCACATGGGCATTGATGTAGTTTTAGATATTCTTTCTTTATCATCTTTTATACTAAACATGTCTTCATAGTCTTTCTTATCTACTTTTCTCAAGATTGCATTTACAAAATTACTACTTGCTTTGTGTCCATATTGTTTTGCAAGATTTACACCTTCATTTACTGCAGCTGATTTTGGCACTTTATCTAAAAAAACTATTTGATAAATACTCATTCTTAGAATGTTTAAAATCCATGGTGACATTTTTTTTATTTTTATTGTAGAATATTTTTTTATAATGTCATCAATTGTTAATGTCCATGTAATACATCCATATACAATTTCTGAAATAAATCCAATATCTCTGGCATCTAAACTTTTTAAATTTTTTCTTGCCTGTTTTAACTCTTCATCTAATGCAATATTACTATACGCTCCATTTTTATCTACATTATATAAAACCTTTAGTGCTATTTCTCGAACTCTATCCATCTACTATGTCCTTTCTTAATATAAAATACTAAATGAATTATATAATTTTTCAATAAAAATTTCCACTTGTTTTGTATATTTTTTCTAGATTTCGGAAAAGATATTGATAAAAGATTTTTGGAGGTTGATTATGGATATAAAAAAACATTTAATTATAACTGGTAGTTCTGATGTTTCTTGGAAGGATGCTATTGTTAAAGCTGTTTCAGAGGCATCTAAATCGATTGACTATTTATCAGAAGTAAAAATTTTAGAGCAAAGAGCTAATATTGATGGAGACAAAATAGTTGAATATTTTGTTGATTTAGATATTAGTTTTACAGTTGACTTAAATAGAAAAAACAATTAATTAAGGAGGTTAGTATGAATCCATTAGAAACAAAACAAACTTATCAAGATTACGTTGATAAAAAATCGCCTAACTCACCTATCTGGAAAAACTGTTTTAATGCTTTTTGGGTTGGTGGTTTAATCTGTACCATTGGTCAGATTATACTTAATATATGTAAAGAAAGAGGTTTTGATACTCAAACATCTGGCACAATTGTTTCCATTTTATTAATTGGTATATCTGCCTTTCTTACTGGTTTGAATTTATTTAACAAAATTGGAAAATTTGCTGGTGCTGGTTCTTTAATTCCAATTACTGGATTTGCCAATTCTATTGTATCACCTGCCATGGAATATAAATCAGAAGGATATGTAATGGGAGTTGGTAGTAAAATGTTCACTGTTGCTGGACCAGTTCTAGTTTTTGGTATTTCTGCTTCTATTTTAGTAGGTATAGTTTATCTTATATTTAATACTCAAAGTATAACATTGGTATAAGGAGTTGATTTTTTTGGAAAAGTTAGGAAAACAAACTATAAAATTTAATAATCCACCAACAATTTTAGAATGTGCTTCTATTGTTGGACCTAAAGAAGCTCAAGGTCCCCTTTCAAAATATTTTGACCAGACTTTAGATGATGAATTTTGGGGAGAAAAAACTTGGGAAAAAGCTGAAAGTAAAATTATAAAAGAAACTGTAAATACAGTTATTACTAAATCTGGTGTAGCAGCAAATGAAATTGATTGTATGTTTGCAGGAGATTTATTAAATCAATGTATTTCTTCTAGTTTTGGTTTGAGAGAACTAAGCATTCCTTTTTTTGGTGTTTTTGGTGCCTGCTCTACCTTTGTTGAAGCCATGAGCCTTGGTGCCATAGCAGTAGAAAGTTTTGCTAATCACGCACTTTGCGCAACTTCTAGCCATTTTTGTAGTGCTGAAAAACAATTCAGATTTCCACTTGAATTAGGAAATCAAAGACCACCTTCTAGCCAATGGACTGTTACTGGTTCTGGAGCTGCCGTTTTAAGTAAAAGTGGAGAAGGTC
>CANQES010000005.1 GCA_947595555.1 uncultured Clostridia bacterium
AGAAATAGGAGAGGAATCGGAGAGGAATTGGGGCCGTCCCCAATTCCTCTCCGATTCCTCTCCTATTTCTCAATTTTTTTTCTTATTGCTATTTTATAATCTACATAGTCTTCTATTAAAATTCTAACAACAGCAATAGCTGGTACTGCTAAAAACATTCCTAAAATGCCAAAGTAAGCACCTCCTATTGTTACTGCAAAAATTACTAGTAATGGACTTATTTTTAATGATTGTCCTACTATTTTTGGATTAATAATATTTGCGTCTATTTGTTGTAATATTATAACTACAATCAGCATCCATAGTGTTTGTGAAAGTCCTCCTGTAATTAAAGTAAGTATTGCTGATATTCCAACTGCTATAATTGCACCTACATAAGGTATCATATTAAATAATCCAATTAAGAATCCTAAGAATGGAGCATATTTGATTTTCATTATGCTCATAGCTATTGTAACTAATACACCTACTACAATGGCATCTAAAAACTGACTAGCTATAAATTTGAAAAATATTTCATTTGAATTGTTAAAATATTTGTCAATGTTTTTGTATGTCTTTTCTTTGAATACTGCCTCTGCAAATCTTTTAAGAAATGCTAATATTTGTTCTTTTTCTGCTAAGACATAAATTGAAACTATAACTGCTACAAATACATTAAATAGACTTGTTACTGCATTAATAGCATTCATAATATATTCCATTATTTTGTCTATTTGTATATATTGTTTAATATCAAGATTTTGTATAATATTAATTGCTTCATTTACTATGTCACTTTTTAGGACACTATCATCTGGCAAACTATTATATCGATTAATTGCTATTTCATAATAATTTTGTATGTTATTTATCAAGTCTACTACACTTTCAAATACAACTGGCAATATAAAATTAATCAAAATAACTAATAGTAACAATATGACAAAATATACTGTTAAAATACTAAACCCCCTAGACTTTTTTCCTATCCATTTTACTTTTGATTTTTTATAAGCTTCTTCTATTTTTCTACATGGCAAGTATAATAGGTATGCAATAAAAATTCCTGCAAAAAATGGTGTTATGATATCTAAAAAAGTTTTAAAAGCCCCCATAATATCAGAAAAATTATCTAATGCCTTATATACCAATATAATTGCTACTCCTAGTGAAAACCAGTATATCCACTTTCTTCCATGATTTTTTATGTCTTTCATTTTTCTACTATTCCTTTCTATTTTATATTTTTATTTCCATTCCCACAGGGCAATGATCACTACCCATTATATCTGGATAAATAATCGCATCTTTTATTTTTTCTTTTATGTCATTTGATACAATAAAATAATCTATTCTCCATCCTACATTCTTTTCGCGGGCTCTTCCCATATAAGACCACCAACTATAAGCATTTTCTTTATCAGGATATAAATACCTAAAACTATCTGTAAAACCTGCTTCTAATAGTTGAGTCATTTTCTCTCTTTCTTCGTCAGTAAAGCCTGCATTACCCCTATTCGATTTTGGATTTTTTAAATCAATTTCCTCATGAGCAACATTCAAGTCTCCACACATGATGACCGGCTTCGTTTGATTTAATGTTATCAGATAATGTCTAATGTCATCCTCCCAAATCTGCCTATATTCTAGTCTTTCTAGTTCTCTCTTTGCATTTGGTGTGTAATTATTTACCAAATAAAAATCTTTATATTCTAAAGTAATAATCCTTCCCTCTTTATCATGTTCTTCTTTTCCAATGCCATATGTAACAGATTCTGGTTTTTTCTTCGTAAAAACCGCAGTTCCCGAGTATCCCTTCTTTTCAGCACTGTTCCAGTAGCTTTCATAACCTCTGACATTTAATTCTATTTGTTCTGGCTGGCATTTTGTTTCTTGTATGCAAAATATGTCTGCATCTATTTGATTAAAGAATTGCATAAAACCTTTATTAACACAAGCTCTTATTCCATTTACATTCCATGAAATCAGTTTCATTTTTTCATTCCTTTCTAATTAATACCTGTATTTTACTACAAAGTCATAAAAATAGCAATAAGAAAAAAATCAGAAGGTTTTTTTCTTCTGATTTTGTCATTTTAAAAATATACATTTCCTCCAATATTAACACCTGAATGTGTACCAGCAGATCTAAATGATAAATAATTATGGTTTCTTGCCCCATTTAGAGCATCTGTTACAGCTTGTTTTACTTGGCTTGGATAATGTCCATTTAGTCTTTTTTTCCAATGGCTATCTATTGAATAACAAAATTGATTTGGTGCTTTATATTGGCTCAATGGATCTGTTCCATTACGTCTCCATCTGCTACTTGTTGCTCTGTTACATGCTGTAGTTATAACAGCTAAAGCTCCTTCATAGCTAGAACTACATTCTTGCGCTGTAATTGCACAAAGTAAGTCAAAATCACTTGCAGAATATGTCCATTTTCCTCCCACATAAGTAACTGATGTTCTTGCTGAAGCGCTTCTAGCGGTTTCTTTCTTTTGAACTTGTACAATTTTATTAATTGGTTCTTTTATGATTGTTTCTGATAATATTGTTTTTTCAATTTCCACTTCTTTTTGATACTTAATTTTATAAGTTACTTCTTTTAAACCATCTTGTCCTTGTTGTAACACTTTGTTTGTTGTATCTCCTGTTGCACTATCTGCATTTTTAGTAATTGTTTCATATGGTATTACAACTTGTTCAACTACTATTTTTTCAGTAATTGGAGCATAATTTTCTAATAATTGATTTAATGATGTTTCTACGCCATCTTCTGCAATTTTAGCAATTTGTACCTCTTGATAAGACATGTCTGTGATTTTGATACTTTCTCCTGCTTTTACTTCACTTTCCAAGTCTGGGAATGTCTTTTGATTTTCTTCTAATATTATATTGTTTTCTTTTAATATATCTGACACTTTTGTTTTAGATGTTAAAGATGTCATTTCATATCCGTTTTGAAGCACTATGGTAACATCATTCAATTGTGTATTAACTGCCATAACACCAATTCCTGAAATAAGAATTAATAGGACACTTATGCAAATAATTTTCATAATAGAAATAGAAGCCTTTTCTTCTTTTTTCATATAAATTATTACCTCCTTTTGGCAACAAATGTATTATACTATTTTTTTCTTATTTTGTCAAATTCATCCATATAATCTTTGAATGTATTTATAATACATTATATGCTTGTATTTTTTTAATTTGACATTATTTTATAATTTTATTGTATATTTTTTATTAATATGTTATTATTAATTTGTATATAATAAGAATAAGGAGGATTTAACATGATAGGTTGGATTTTATTAGCTGTCATTGCTGTACTTGTAATTGCTGTAATTGGAATCTATAATGGTTTAGTTCAATCAAAAATAAAAGTAGATAATGCTTGGAGCCAAATTGATGTACAATTGCAAAGAAGATTTGATTTAATTCCAAATTTCATTGAAACAGTTAAAGGTTACATGAATCATGAAAAAGAAACTTTTGAAAAAATAGCAGCACTTAGAACTTCTTGGGCAAATACTCA
Organism: uncultured Clostridia bacterium; assembly: GCA_947595555.1. GTDB lineage: Bacteria > Bacillota > Clostridia > TANB77 > CAG-508 > CAG-269. Next base: position 3,530 of record CANQES010000005.1, read on the forward strand.
AAGTGTTTCAGAAAAAGCAGACTTAGATAATCAATTATCAACTGCTTTAAAAACTATTATGGCAGTTTCTGAAAATTATCCAGAATTAAAGGCAAATCAAAATTTTTCTGATTTATCAGAAGAATTAAGAAATACAGAAAATAAAATTTCTTTTTCTAGACAATTTTATAATGATACTGTAACTATGTATAATACTAAATTACAAGTTTTCCCTTCTAACATTATTGCTGGTATGTTCAATTTTAAAGATCGTGACTTATTTAAAGCAGAAAGTGATGAAGCTAGAAAAAATGTAAAAGTAGACTTTAGTTCAAATTCATAATTGTTTTAATATGTAGGTGGTTGGAGGTTTGGAACTTCAACCACTTCTATTTTTAATTAGAAAGGATTGTAAAATGTTTGAAAATATAAGAAAAAATAAAATAGAATCTGGTGTTATTATTAGTATTTTTATTGTTGTTATTACACTAATTGTTTATTATATATGTCATGCTCTACAACTAGGAACACTATCCATTGTAATTGCACTTATTTTTTCAATAGCTTCTGCTTGGAGTTCTTATTATTACAGCGATAAAATTGTACTATCAATAAATAAGGCAAGGCCTGCTACAAAAGAAGAAGATTTAAAACTTGTAAACATTTTAGATGCTTTAATGGTAACATCTGGTTTATCAACAAAGCCTAGATTATATGTAGTAGACGACCCACAGCCTAATGCTTTTGCTACTGGAAGGAATCCAGAAAATGCTGTAATTTGTGTAACTACAGGACTTTTAGAGAAATTAGATTATTACGAACTAGAAGGTGTTATTGCACATGAATTAAGTCATATTAAAAATTACGATATTCGCCTTAGTTGTGTTGTTTCAGTTATGGTTGGATTTATTGTCATGATATCTGATATGTTTTCTAGAATTCTATTTTGGGGTGGTCTAGATGATGATAGAGATAATGATAATAATGGTAATGCAATTTTAATGATAATTGGTCTAATTTTTTTAATACTATCTCCTATTTTTGGTTCTTTAATGCAACTTGCTCTTTCAAGGAGAAGAGAATTTTTAGCTGATAGTACAGCAGTTGAGTTTACTCGTAATCCTGATGGATTAATTTCTGCATTACAAAAGTTAGATGCAGATGATAATCAATTAGCTACTGCCAATAGTGCAACAGCTAATATGTATATTGTAAATCCCTTTAAAACAAATACTAAAGAGGGGAAGAAAAAATCTTCTAGTATTTGGTCTACTCACCCAAGTATCGAAGATAGAATTGAAGCTTTAAGACATTTAAGATAAAATTATAAAAAGAAACATTTAATTTATAATGTTTCTTTTTTGTTTATATTAAATATTTTTTCTGCATTTTGATAAGTTATTCTTGCAATATCTTCCAATGTCATTTGTTTTACATCTGCAATTTTTTGCGCGATATATATAACATTTCTCGAATCATTTCTTTTTCCTCGCAAAGGTTCTGGAGATAGATATGGACTATCTGTTTCAATTAAAATTTTATCATCTGGAACCATATTAATAATCTCATCTGCATTTTTAGAGTTTTTGAACGTAATTGGACCTGCAAAAGATATATAAAATCCTAGCTTTAATGCTTCTTTTACTAATTCACGATTAAGAGGACAGCAATGAAAAATTCCTTTTTGTTCAACTCTATGTTCCTTTAGAATTTGAATTGTATCCATAACCGCTTCTCTTGTATGAATAACAATTGGCAATTTCAATTCATTAGCCAGTTCAATTTGTTTAATAAAAGACATTTTTTGCAATTCTTTATTATTTTGATTCCAATAATAATCTAAACCAATTTCTCCAATAGCCACATTTTTTTTATTTAATTGTGCTATATCTTTTAGGTCTTCTAACATATTCCACAATTCTTCTTCACTTTGTGGAATATCATTTGGAGACATTCCACATGTAGCATAAATAAAATCATAATTATTCGCCAAATCTTGTGCTCTTTTAGAGCCTTCTAAACTATAACCTGCTGAAACTAGTTTAGTAATTCCAGCCTTTTTTATCTGCTCGATAATGTCCTCTCTATCTTCATTAAATTTTTCATCATCTAAATGTGCATGACTATCAAAAAATTCCATGCTAGCCTCCTATGCCTTTAATGCAGTTACAACAGCTACTGCATACTCTTTGCAATGTGATATACTTAAATCTATATTTTCTATATTATCTAGATTTACTTTTAATATTTTCAATTGTGGTCTACCTTGTTCATCATTAATTATTTGAATATTTTTCCATGTAATAGAATATTTATCTTTTATTTGTTCTGAAAGTGCTTTAAATGCCGCTTCTTTAGCGGCAAATCTAGCAGCATAATGCTGATACTTTTGATTTTTTTTACTTTCACAATAGATAATCTCTTCAGGAGTAAATACTCTTTCTATAAATGTTTTCCCTGTTTTTGGGTCTTCTATACTATTTTTAATTCTTTCTATTTCAATAATATCTGTGCCACAACAAACTTTCATGCTTTTCCCCTTTTACTAACTATTTTTCATGAATATTGCTAAATTTAACAGATTGATTGCAAGTGACATCAACAAGATGATTGCTGTAATAATTGTAAATTTTCTATCTTTTTCTATATTCAATTCTTTATATAAAATATCATATTTACTTTTTACTTCAGCATATAATTTATCTAATTCTAAAACATCTTGTAATTTATCATTTAATAATGTGCCTGTTTCATCATCTGTAATTTCTTGTATCCATAAGTTTTTAGTAAAATCAACGAATTTTTTTCTTGCTCTTTTTAATTTAGTAATATCTTTGAATTCTAATTCAATTTTCTTTAAATAGATTTTTTTATACAAATTAAATAAATATGTATATAAATATTGGTTTTCGTATTCTTCTGGAAGTATTGTATAATTGTTCATATCTTTACTAGAAGAAAATAAAGTCATTGCTAATTTTGTTAAACCTAATTTAGCATATTTCCATTTAGAAAATGTTTCTATTTTTTCATATTCATAATCTCTATTATTATCTGCTGGTAAAATGTTTGCATATTTGATGAAATGATATTGTATTTTATCAAAATTATTAACACTATTCCATGCCTCTTGGTCGATACACACATACGAATATGTTAAAAATCTTTCTGTGTCTATGTTCAATTTTGTTGCTTCGAAATTTGAACCAGTAATGTTATAAATAAATTCTCTAAAAGTTTTTGTGTCAGCAAAACTATCTGTTTGAATTCGAATATTATCATAATTTTCCAAATTTACTAACTCATTATTTATATCTTTAAATTTGTAATTAAAATTTAGTACATTTGAAAAATCAGAATAATCTTCTATATTTGTTTTTATTAATAAAAAGCATATTCCGGTGCTAAAACATACAATTTCTATTTTTTGTATATTGAAAAAAATGCCACTATTATGTTCCAATTTTCCTTGTATATCCTTTTGTAACTGATATTCAAAAATATTACATGGATTTTTAGCAAGGATAGCTGCTCTGGTTTCAATTGGTAATTCCTCTAGTTTTCGTATTTTATTACTACCATAACTAAAACTAGAAAATAGAAATTCTCTAATTTTAGGCAAAAAGTATTTATATAATTTCAAGTCTTTTTCTTTTTGAAATACTTTAAGATTACAATTCTTATCTCTTAGCATTTTCATTAAATACCTTTGATATTTTCCTTCTCTTATGACATATGGATGTATAAAATAAGTGTATTGATAGTTCGTCTTTAGTTCCATTTTTGACCCTTCCTTATAATTTATTATAATAATTCATATTTATATCTTTTCCTAAATGCCATCTTCCAATAAAATCAATTTTCAAATAGTCTTCTAAATCGTATGTTGGTTCTTGCACAACATTGCCTTTCTCATCAATTGAACCCCATTTTCCATCTTTTTTTATTCCTGCATACCCATAACTGTTCTGATCTGTTACATCATCATATTGATAATCTACAACAACTTTTCCATTTTTATCAACAAATCCATATTTTCCATCTTTCTTGCTTTTGAATAAAGTATTACTAGTTTGAATATCAGCTACTTTCTTTTCTTCAAATTTGAAATTGTAATACTTATAGTCTTCTCCCTGTTTTAATTCTATATATCCTTTTTCATCATTTAAATCTATTAAAATTCCTGTTTGACGAACAGTAAATGTATTATCAATTATATCACTGCTATAATCTTCTTTTTCTGCTAAGTAAATATCTGCTTTTTCATTGTAAGAAATAGCTGTGTAGTTAGCTTCTATTTTGATATTTTTTTGTATATCTATTATTCCATATTTTCCATTTTGCTTTGCAATTAAAATTCCTGTTTTAGCTTCTTTTAAATCCTCATAACTTGGCTCAATAATTACTTCTCCTGATAAATTCATTACACCATATTTTCCATCAGCTGTATAGATAATTCCACTATCTGCATTTTTTAATATGAATTTTATGTTATCAAATCCTTCTGTTACCAGTTCTTGTCCACCTTTTTTTACTAATATTTCTTTTCCTTCTTGTTTTACAACATATGTATCATTTCCATATACTTTTTCTATTCCATCATATTTTGCTTCTAAAATCTCTTGGTTAGAATAATCTACTATTCCGTATTTTTCGTTTTCTCCTTTTACTATAAATCCACTTTTATCGTCTTTGCCTAAATTTGAAATGTCATAATATTCAGCTGCAATAATTTGTTTTCCTTCATTATTAAGAATTCCATATTTTCCGTCCTTTTTTACTTTTAATGCATTTTCTATTCCTTCAATTGCTGTTATGTCTTCATATTGGCAACTTGCTAATTCTTTTCCTGATAAGTTTATTAAACCTTTTTTTCCATCTTTTTCTACTCTCAAAACATTTTCTTCATACCAAATGTTATTATTTATGTCATGATTAGCAATAGCTTCAATTTGCTCATATTGTGTAAAAATTTCTTCGTTTTTGCTATTTAATGCCTTTGTTTTGTATTTTCCTGTTTCATAATCTACATCATAAACACATAAAAATACATCATTTTTACTATTTGGTATAATAATCATTTCTGAATAAGAAGGGTCTATTATTATATTTCCATTAGAATCTATAACCCCCCATTTGTTGTTCTGAAATATTGCTGCATAATCTTTGCTTGATATTTTTGTCTGTGCTTTTTCTTTGGTTAAGATTCCTTGTATTATGAATACAAACATTATAACTACTATAATGGCTATGATGAATGCTAATACTTTTTGGAAGTTTAATTTTGGTTCTTCGTATCTTTTTCCTTTGCCCATTTTTGCCCTCCTTTTCTTCCATAATATATCATAAAAAGACATTTGTTTCAATAGAAAAAATCAAACTTCACAAAATAATAATTACTATTCAGACATAGGAATTATAAGACCGAATAGTAATTATTTTTTATTTTTATTTTATTGCTTGTTCTGCATATTTATTATTAATGATTTTTTCATATGGTGCACTTTGTTTTAGTTCTCCTGCTAATGTCATAACTTCTTCTAATCTGTTATAAGATTCTTCTTTTAGGACTGGAGTATCATTCCATGCATCAATATCTTTATAGTTTTGAATTACAGTTGCTAATAGTTCTACATCCGTGTCTGGGAAAAAACTTTGAATTGCTTCTGCAATGTCTTTTGAACTATGTTCTTTGACCCATTGTTGTCCTTTGTAAATAGCATTTGTAAATTTTTGTATAGTTTCTTCGTTTTGTTCAATATAACTTTTTTTAGCAAAATATGCTGTATAAGGAATGTCACCAGCAGCCTCACCTACAGAAGCTACTACATATCCTTTGCCCTGATTTTCTGTCATAGATGCTGTTGGTTCAAATAATGTTACATAGTCTGCATTACCACTTGCAAAAGCACCCGCCATTAAGTCAAATTTGATACTATCATCTAATACGGCATCAGTTTGTGGATTAATACCATTTTTCTTCAACACATATTCTAAAGTCATATATGGTACTCCACCTTTTCTTCCTGGAATAATAGTTTTTCCTTTTAAATCTTGCCAACTAAAATTATCTGTTTTATGTCTGGCTACTAAAAAGGAACCATCTTTTTTTGTCATTTGCGCAAATACTTGCGTATAATCTTCTTTTCCTTCATTATAAACATAGATAGATGCTTCTGGACCAGCAAATCCTATGTCACATTGATTTGCCAAAACTGCTGTCATAACGGCATCTGCCCCCTGCCCCGTGGTAAGTTCTATATTCATTCCATTTTCTTTGAAATAGCCATTGTTAATTGCTACATATTGTGGAGCATAGAAAACAGAACGTGTTACTTCATTAACTTGAATAGTCTTTAGTTCTTCTTTGTTTTTATTTTGCTGATTTAAAATTATTCCTACTATACTAACTAAAACAGCAAGAACTATTATTGGTATAATAATTTTCTTTTTCAAAATTTTTCCTCCTTATCTAAATTTTTTTGAATGTAGGATAAATTTTTCTAATACTAATACTGCTGCATACATAACACCTGCTACTATTCCTAGTATAATAACACTTGTCATGACCAAATCTAATTTAAATACTTGACCTCCATATACAATAAGATACCCAAGACCTGCTTTTGATACTAAAAATTCTCCTGATATTACACCAACTAGAGAAAGTCCTATATTTACTTTCAAAGAGTTGATAAATGTAGATAAATTAGCGGGTATTACAATTTTGGTTAAAATCTGACATTTTGAAGCTCCAAATGTTCTTGACATTTTTATGACTTCTTTGTCTGTTTTTAGAAATCCATTTAGATTTTCTAGAATAGTTACAATTAAAGAAATAGCCACTGCCATTACTATAATGGCTGGTGTTCCCGCTCCTACCCATATTATTATGATTGGTCCGCAATGCTACTTTAGGCAGGCTATTTAATACTACTAGATAAGGTTCTGCCACTTTTGATAGGAAATCTGACCACCATAGAATTATTGCAATCAATATTCCAAGTCCTGTTCCTAATAGAAATCCTACTATGGTTTCGTAAATAGTTACTCCCATGTGTTTAATTAAGTCATTAGAACTTAAATTCATGAAAGTTTCCCATATTCTGCTCGGTTGACTCATGATGAAACTATCTATTATTTTTCGGTCGGCTAATATTTCCCATATTGCCAAAAATCCTACTAATATTGCTATCTGCGTCAACCATATTAAACATTGTTTTTGTCTTTTACTTTTTAGATATTGCCTTCGCTCTTTTGACATTTGTTTATTCATCGACTCCAAGCTCCTTCCATAATGTGTTAAAATATTGACTAAATTTAGGACTTTCTCGACAGTTTAATGGATTTCGATTTTCAATATCAAATTCAATTTTATGGATGTCTTTTACACTTCCCGGTCTTGCATTTAATACAATAACTCTATCTGACATACTAATTGCTTCAGAAATATCGTGTGTTACCATTATTGTAGTAATATGTTCTTCTCGTAAAATGTTATAGATATCATTTGTTACCATTATTCTAGTTTGATAATCTAAAGCTGAAAAGGCTTCATCTAATAGTAGAATTTTGGGTTTAACTGCTAATGTTCTAATAAGTGCTGCTCTTTGCCTCATTCCACCAGATAATTCTGATGGATATTTGTCCTTAAAATCATATAAATCGTATTTTTTTAACAATTCTTCTACATATGCTTTTGCTTCTTTGCTTTTATTTCTCTTTATGTCTAATCCAAACATTGTATTGCTTAAGATATTTCTCCATTCTAGCAGACAGTCTCTTTGTAACATATATCCTACTTTTGGCGAGATTCCTTCTACTTCTTCTCCTTCTATGTAAATCTCACCTGATGTTTTGTCTTCTAAACCTGCTATTATAGAAAGTAATGTTGATTTTCCACATCCACTTGGACCTATAATACTGACAAATTCTCCCTTTTCTACTCTAAATGTAATATTTTTAAGTGCTAGTATTTCGCCTTTTTTACTTTGGTATTTTTTGCTTATATTTTTTACTTCTAATATTTTTTCCATCATCTTCCTCCTTGTCATTTATCCTATTGTATTTTATGTTAAATTACCAAAAAAAGTGCGAAAATTGTTTAGCCTGCTATTGCTAATTTGTTTTTTATTTGCTCTAGTTCTTCTCTTTTTATTCCTGTTGTTTCTAAAATAATTTCATCATCCAATTTTTTTACTAACATTTTTTGAGCAATTTTTTTCTGGCTTGATTTTTCTCCTTGTTTTATCATTCTTCTATTTTCTGCTAACAATCTATCATATAAAGTACTCATTCCTTTTTCACCCACCTTTCTATGTATTTTTTCTAATAATTCTAGTTGTTCTTCATCTTTTAACAAGTTGTCAAGCAAATAAGTTACAATGCTTGAAAGTTCATCAAGCATGTCTCTATCTGTTACTGTTTGAATTAATAAATTTAAATTTTCTAGCAATTGTTCCTTATTTTCTGATTTTTCAATTAGCATAATGTAACTAAACATTGTATTTCTTTGCAATAATGTTCGTTTTGATATCCTATTAATATCAATAAAATTGTATTCTAAATCTATTTTATATCTCTCAAATACATAACTACTAATCTGCTTTTCCTTAAAATTTTTTGGAAAATTCCATTTTTGATTTCCTGTATATATAACAACTGGAACGATAATAGGATATCTTGTATGTCTTCCTACTTTCTTGTTTCTGCCCCATTCTTGCATTATATCAATACAGTAATTTAACAGACGATATGTCATACTATTGTCTATTGTTGATTGGTGTTCTATCAAGAAAAATATTTCTTGATCTTTCAATTGATACACTAAATCAGCCTCTTTTGATTTATACTTTCTTGTAATATAATTATTAGTATAATGTATCAAGTCTTCTGATTTTACAGGTTCCCTTGGTTCTAGAAATTGATTAATAAATTTTTCAGCTTCCTTTGTGTCTCTTAATATGTTTTTTATTAAAGCATCATGTGAATATTTTTTATTTGAATTTTCTAAATGATATTCTGCATTTCTTTCTGCTAATTGTAAAACTGCATTTAGTCTTAATGTGTGAATACATTTAATATACTGTGAATAATTGAAAACTTTCACTATCATTCCTCCTATATTTTAGCTTATTTTTATTTATGTGTCAATGTTTATTTTGTAGTGCGTTTTTTACATGGATATTTTTAGATTTAAATTTGAACAAATATTGCTTTGAATATAAAATTTATTGTATTAAAGCACGAAAAAAGAAGATTTTCAATACTTTCTACAAATCTTCTCATTTTTCGTCATAACTTCTTATTTTTTTTAACTAAAATAACTACTAATTTCTTCTAATCCTTCAAAATTTTTATGCCTAAATACCTCATATAATATTATATTAACAGAATTAGAAAGATTTAATGATCTTAAACTTTCTCTCATTGGTATTCTAATAGTTTTATCAAGATATTTTTGTAATAAATCTTCTGGCAATCCTTTTGTTTCTTTTCCAAATAATAAAAATATGTCATCCATACTTTCATAATTAGGTTCTGAATATACGTGCTTTCCTTTATTATTTATTTGCGTTGATTTTTTTCCTAACATATTCATATAAAATAATTCCAGTAGCAACAGATGCATTCAGACTTTCGGTTTTTCCAAGCATAGGTATTTTTATTTTTTCATCTGACATTGCTTGTATCCTTTCTTCTACACCATTAGCCTCATTTCCAATAACAATCACTTTTTTATTATAATCAATATCATAAATTGTATTATCTGTTTGCAAAGAAGATACAACAATTTTAAATTTATGCTTTTTAATTTCTTTCAAAATTTTTTCTAATTCTTCACACTCTATAATTTTTACTCGAAATATTGCACCCATAGTTGAACGCACTACTTTTGGATTGTAGATGTCAGCTGTTCCTTTAGATACCAATATTTGTGTTAATCCCACACTATCAACAGTTCTTAAAATTGTTCCCAAATTTCCTGGATCTTGCACATCATCTAAAGCAACTATAATGTCTTGTGAATAATCAATATCTTGTGTTTGACTATTTTTCTTCAAAACAGCTAAAATTCCTTGTGGTGATTGCACTTCCGATAAATATTTGAATATCTTTTCTGTAACATAAATACAATCATATTTTGCAATGTCATACATTAAATCTTTTGGAATTGCCTCATTCTTTTCACAATCATCACACAAAACAATATATTTAATTGGTGCTTCTTCATGAATTGCCTCTGCAACTAATTTTATTCCTTCTATCATATACTCATTGCTGATATCTCTATATTTTTTATCTTTCAATTTTTTAATATGCTTTATCAATTCATTTTCCTTGCTTGTAATTCTTTGCATTATTATCTCCCTTCTATTATTGATTTACTTGCAAATTTGCTTCAGAATATGTTAAAAAATCAGTAACATCATTTAATATCTGTCTTTCATTCTTACTTTTTAATTCCAATGTTACCATTGGTTTTATCCCTGCTGAAAATTTAATTTTATTTCCATATTCTTTTACTAAATCTTGAATATTTAACTCAAATTTATTAGGTTCAAATGTAAATGTAACAGCTGTATTTTTGCTTGCAATTTTGCTAATTTTCATTTTCTTTGCTAAATACTTAATTCTACTGATTGCAATTAAATTTTCTAATTCCGGTGGCATATCACCAAATCTATCTATAATCTCATCAGTTATATCTTGAATATCTTTTTCGTTCTTACATAAAGCAATTTTTTGATATATTTCAATTTTTTGATTTGCATCAGCTATATACTCATCTGGTATATAACTTGTTACATTTAAGTCAATTTGAATATCTATGTCTGGCTGAATATCAATTCCTTGCATTTCCTTTACTACTTCATCTAATAAATAACAATAAGTATCATACCCAACCTGCTCCAAATGACCAGATTGAATTTCTCCAAGCAAACTTCCTGCTCCTCGAATCTCTAAATCTCTCATTGCAATTTTAAATCCAGAACCGAATTCCGTAAATTCTTTAATTGCTCTTAATCTCTTATCTGCCACCTCTGTCAATAATTTGTCCTTCTTGTAAGTAATATAAGCATATGCTTGCCTATCTGCTCTTCCAACTCTACCTCTAATTTGATATAATTGTGCAAGTCCCATTCTATCTGCATTTTCTACAATAATTGTATTGGCATTTGGAATATCAATTCCAGATTCTAATATTGTTGTACAAACTAATACATTTGTCTCTCCGTCAATAAATTCTTTCATAATCTCTTCTATTTTTGTTCCAGTCATTTGACCATGTGCATATACCACATTTGCCTCTGGTACTAATCTTGCTATATCATCTGCTTTTTTCTGAATTCCTTCAACATTATTAAACAAATAAAATACCTGTCCATTTCTTTCTAATTCCTTCGTAATTGCCTCTTTTATTACTTCTTCATCGTATTCTAATACATAAGTCTGCACAGGTTTCCTATTATGCGGTGGTTCGTAAATTACTGACATATCTCGAATTCCTACAATAGACATGTGCATAGTCCTTGGAATTGGAGTAGCTGTCATTGTTAAAACATCAACATTTGTTTTCCATTGTTTTATTTTTTCTTTATCTTTAACTCCAAATCGATGTTCCTCGTCTACAATTAATAATCCTAAATCCTTAAATTCTACATCTTTACTTAAAATTCTATGTGTACCAATAACAATATCGACTTCACCTAATTTTAATTTTTGTATTACTTCTTCCTGATATTTTTTGCTTTTAAATCTGTTTAGAATGTCTACTTTGATAGGAAAATCTTTCATTCTTTCTTTAAATTCTTGATATTGTTGCTCTGCAAGAACTGTTGTTGGCGCTAAATATGCAACTTGCTTTTGATCCATTACTGCTTTAAAAGCTGCTCGTAGAGCTACTTCTGTCTTTCCATAACCAACGTCCCCACATAATAATCTATCCATTGGTTTAGCTGTTTCCATATCTTTTTTTACTTCTTCTATACAACGCAATTGGTCATCTGTTTCTTGGTATGGAAATTTAGCTTCAAACTCATTTTGCCATGGTGTGTCTTTGCTAAAAGCAAATCCTTGAACTCTTTCTCTTTTGGCATATAGCTCAATTAATTCTTTGGCTACTTCTCTCAAGTTATTTTTTACTTTTGTCTTTGTGTTTTCCCACTCTTTGCTTCCTAGACGATTAATTTTTGGTTGGATTGCATCTCCACCAATATATTTTCTAATGGAATCTAAGTCGCTTGTTGGAATATAGAGTACATCATCATTTTTGTATTTAATTTTTATATAATCTTTTATTGTTCCATCTGCTTTTATTGTGTTTACACCAATATATATACCAATTCCATACCTTCTATGAACAACGTAATCTCCTATCTTTAAATCTGCAAATACAACTTTTTCGCCTTCTTTAAAATCTTGATTTGTTACTTTTCTTTTTTTCTTTTCGCCATCAATTAAATCATCTGCTACAATAACTAATTCATTTAAGTCAGGAAGTTCAAAACCTGCTGATAATGTTCCTACTGTAATTGTTACAATTGCTTCATTAGCTTTTACAATAATTGTTTGATTTAATTTTTCTTCTATTTTATTTATAATGTTTTTTTCATTTAACAATGTTTGTAATTTTTTTGCCTTATCTTTATTAGATACCAATAAATAAATTTTCTTTTTCTCTTTGATTGCTTTTTGTAAATCTTCTATTAAATTTTCTACTTCACTTTTATAATAATTAATGTCCCTATACGAAAAATGATATGTCTCCATAGAAAGCTTTTGAACTAAATCTTGTTTTTCAATATATATTCTCTGCATTAGTTCCAATTTTTCTTCTATATCTTCATATGACATTAAATTTTCAATAGCCTCTGGTATTATTTTTTCCTTTTCAACTAATGCTTTTATTAAATTATTATTATCGATAGCAATATTATTGGCTCTTTGTTTTATTTTTCCAATTTCATCTAAAAATATGCAATAATTATTTGATAAATAATCCAAGATTGTTTCTTGTTCTTCATAAAAGCAGTCAAAATATTTATCTATTTTACTAATATAATTTCCTGCCTTAATTTGTTCGATATCTTCTTCACTATGTTCTACTTGTTGTATTTTTTTGCAAATATTTTCAATTGAATTTTCCAAAATATATTCATGTGCTGGGTATATAGTGGCCTTTTCTAATGTTTGAATTGACCTTTGTGTTATAATATTGAATTTTCTAATAGAATCTACTTCATCACCCCAAAATTCAATTCTAATTCCTATATTTTCACATGTAGCAATATCAACAACTCCTCCTCTAACAGAAAATTGTCCTCTTCCTTCTATTAAGTCATATCTTGCATAACCCAATTTTATAAGTTTTTTCTTGATATCTTCTAGTGAATAAATGTCCCCCACTTTAAAATTTAATTCATTAGCATATAAGTTTTTTTTGGCTGGCAATTTTTGTGTTACCGCTTCTATTGTTGTTACTACTATTAAATGTCTTTTTGATTGTATGTCATTTAATGCTTCTATCCTATGATATGGAAGATCTTTACTTTCTGCAATATAGTCATATGTTACAATGTCCTTCTTTGGAAAAAATACTACATAATCTGTAAAATATCTAATATCTTGATATAATTTTTTTGCCTGAATGTCATTATATGTTATAAAACATATTGGTTTTTTCCCAAATTCATGAATGGCAGTTCCTATTTGTATCATTCCCACGTCAGTTAAGCCCGATATTGCTATCGGACTTGTTTTATTTTCGATTTGTTTTAGTAAATCAACAAATTTTGCCGACTTACCTAATTCACCTAATATTGTGTTCATTGGTTTCTCCTTTATTTAGAAACTGTTTATTATTATACTATATTTTTTAAGAAAAATAAAGAGTTCTTGCTAATATTCATGCATATTTTTATAATTTGCCTCTATATTTTATATAGAATAAGTTTAAAGGAGATGATGTCAATTTATTCAAATTATCCTGAATATCCTTATGTTGGATTTAAAGACGAAAATTTGAAAACCCCTCTTACCTTTCCTAAACAACATCAAGATGTACAACCTGGTATGGAATACCTTATGCAACCTCTCCCTATTTTTGATAACCCAAATTACGTCCCTAGTGGCAAATTGCAAGATAAGGTTGTTATTATATCTGGAGGAGATAGTGGTATTGGTAGAGCTATTTCATTTTTATTTGCAAAAGAAGGTGCTGATATTGTTATCAGTTATTTAAATGAGCAAGAAGATGCTAATTATACAAAGCAATTAGTTGAAAGCTGTGGTCGTCGCTGTCTTTTAATTCCTGGTGATTTAAGAGATGAACAACTTTCTCATTACATCGCACAAAGTACAATTAATTACTTTGGTAAAATTGATGTTCTTATCAATAATTGTGGTGTCCAATTCCCACAAAATAGTATTTTAGATATTACTAGTAAACAACTTCATGATACTTTTGAGACAAATATCTTTTCTTTCTTTTATTTAACTAAAGCTGTTTTACCATATCTTGAAGCTAATAGTAGTATTATTAATACGACTTCTATTACTGCATATGCTGGAAAAAAGAATTTAATTGATTATTCTAGTACAAAAGGAGCAATATCTGTATTTACTAAATCTCTATCTCTTTCTCTCGCCGACCAAAAAATACGAGTTAATGCTGTTGCACCCGGACCGATTTGGACTCCTCTTATTCCGTCTTCTTTTTCTGCGGAAGAGGTAGAAGTTTTTGGAACAGATACTCCTTTAAAACGTGCTGGGCAACCTTTTGAAGTTGCTCCTGCCTATTTGTATCTTGCTAGCGATGATTCTCGCTATGTTACAGGTCAAGTCATTCATGTAAATGGCGGAACCATTGTTTGATTTTTATGTTAATATATGTTATAATATACTTGTAACTGAAAATTCAGCTGAAGTCCATTCGAAGAATGGCGAAAGGAGACATTTATGACTTGTACAGTACAGGTTCCCAACATTAAATCTAGTTCTCATTATTGTAAACAATGTCAAGGGCGGCATTGGAACCCCCATAGTCAGAAAGCTACACAGGCATCAGCAAAAGCGGAGTTTGGTGTGATACCAAACAACTGTATATCTGGCGGCATGGGGCAGGTGTACTGTCCTTACGGAAAAAGGAACTAAGCATTATAGGGCATTGATCTGTTTCAATGCCCTATCTCCTTATATATCTACATTTTTATTACCAATTTATCAAATTTAGTATGAATATAATTTTTCAATTTATTCATAAACACCGCAGGTTCAATTTCCTTTTTTGCCACCATATCTAAGCCTTTTTCCCAGCTAGCAGTAAGTTTAGGATTTAGCATATCTGGCATTGATTGATACACAATATCATAAATATTTTCACCTTTTTGAGTTGGTGTAATAATTTGAGTTTTAGTATTAATGTCAATATATCTAATCTTTTCTAATTTTTTCATTATTTCCGCTCTTGTAGCACTTGTTCCTATTCCAGCCCCCTTAATTTGTTCTCTTAATTCTTCCTCCTCTATCAATTTACCTGCATTCTCCATTGCTAAAATAATTGAACCAGAATTATACCTAGCAGGTGGTGATGTTTCTGCATCTTTAATGTCAAAATTCTTTACATCCAACTTTTGCCCTTTTTTCAGTGCTTTTAAAATATCTAGGTTATTATCTTCTTTTTCACTTTCTGCTGATTTAGGTTTCAATATGTCCAAAAATCCCTCTTTTGTACAAACTTTTCCATTACAATAAAAAGTCTCATCATCAATTCCTATCGTTACTTGTATCTTACTATATTCAGCTGGTGGATAAAAAATTGCAAGAAATCTTTTTACAATTACTTTATAAATTTGTTTTTGCAAATCAGGCAATGCTTGATAATTCTCATATCCTTGTCCTGTCGGAATAATAGCATAATGGTCTGTAATTTTACTATCATTAACATACTTCGTTTTTATTAAATTAGTAGAATATTTCTCTTCCACCATTTTTTTGATATATCCTTGTATTTCTTCATCCTTATAGCCTCTTGCAATACCATTTAAGTTCTTACTAATCTCCTTCGCAACAGCTGTAGAAAGAACTCTACTATCAGTTCTTGGATATGTGACTAATTTCTTTTCATATAAATTTTGAATTATCTCTAAAGTTTCATCAGGCTTTATTTTAAATCTTTTTGTACATTCATTTTGAATTTCTGCTAGATTAAATAAAAGTGGTGCATTTTCTTTTTGTTTCGATTTTTTTAATTCTGTTATTATTGCTTCCTTTCCTGCTAAACTTGCTATAAACTCTTTTGCATCTTCTTCTTTTTTTAAACCTGTTTCATTATACAACTTAATTGATTCATACAATTTAGATTTTTCATTAACTTTCCATTCTGCATTAAACGTTCCTTTTTCTTCCATAAATGTAGCCAAAATTTTATAATATTTAGTTTTTACAAAGTTTCTAATGTCTCTTTCCCTTTGTACAATCATGCCTAGCACACATGTCATTACTCTTCCAACTGATATAGAAGCCTTTTCTTCTTGAATACTTTGAGCCAATCTTCTCCCATAAATAATAGACAATAATCTTGAAAAATTAATGCCAATAAGGTAATCTTCTTTTGCCCTTAAATAAGCACTATCAGACAAACTATCATATTCAGATAAATCTTTAGCTTCGCGAATTCCTCTTAAAATTTCTTCCTCAGTTTGAGAATCAATCCACACTCTTTTCATCTTGGCATTTGGATTTGGCTTTGCCATCATAAAAACTAATCTTTGAATGTACTCTCCTTCACGTCCAGAGTCCCCCGCATTATATATTTCTTCTATATCTTCTCTTTGCATAAGTTCTTTTACAATCTGAAATTGATTTTGTACAGCTGGAATGATTTCATATTTCCATTCTTCTGGAATAAATGGCAATGTTTCTAATCTCCATAATTTTAACTTTTCATCATATTTTTCAGGATAACTCATAGTTACTAAATGACCTACACACCAAGTAATAATCCATTCTTGCGATTCTAAATATCCATTTTTACGATTAGTTGTTATTTTTAATGCTTTAGCAAATTCCATAGCTACTGATGGTTTTTCTGTTATTAATAATTTTTTGCTCAATTTACTGTTCCTTTCAATTTTTCTTCTATATATTCATTTGCTATTTTCTTGACTTCCTGCATTTTTTCTTTTGTTTCAGGTATTTGATAATTAAATCTATCAATCATTTTACTTACATTATCATTTTCTTTTAAAATTTGTAAACTGCATAAAAAGTTTATGTCAAAAACAAAAGAAGTAAATCTTAAAATTTGATCAGCTTCACTAATGCTATTTCGATTATCTGTTAATTTATGAACATAAAAATCTTCTAACATTTTTTCAGACAATCTTCCCTCTTCTACAAGACTCTTTCTTTCCGGTTCTTGCCAATATTTGAAAACAGCTTCATAAATAAGATCTATTTTATCAGCATCTTTTATAATTTTACAAAACAATTCTGTTTCTTCTGGTAATCCTTGTGGCAATTGATATTTATTATGTTCATAAATAGCTTTATAAATAATATCATCATAATTACTATCTTCAATATAGCTTCTAATATAATTATCCTTTTTTAAAACTTCTACTCCTGCTTCACCATGGTCAAATTTTTGAGCAGAAACTTTTATTTTATATTGTTCAAATCGTCCTATGTCATGTAGTAATCCTATTAATTCTGCTAATTGAATTTTTTCTTCTGGCAAGCCTAATTTCATTGCTATAGTCTTGCTTATACCTGCTACACGGTACATGTGCATTTTTTTATTAGGCACTTTAAAGTCATCTAATGCTAATTGATTAATATGATTTTCAAATTCCTTTTTTGCTTTTTCTATATTTATCATCTCGTACACCTCGATTTGCATTGTACCATTTTTATTTTCTAAATTCAAGTTGCTTATTATTTTTAGAATGTCTTGTTAGTCGTAACAATTATTTTTTAGATTTTTTGAAAAAGTTGTTGCAGATGTCAAATAATTTATGATATAAATATAGCAAATGAGTATAAACAAAATAACATAAAAACTAAAGAAAGGATGAAAAAGAAAATGAGAAAAAACAAAGGAATTACATTGATAGCATTAGTAATAACTATAATAGTATTATTAATCTTGGCAGGAGTATCTATTGCAACCTTGACAGGAGAAAATGGTATATTGACGAAAGCAACAGAAGCAAAAGAAAAAAATAATTTAGCAAATCTAAAGGACATGGTACAGACGGAAATGTTAGGATATCAGTTAGAAAATAATGGTGGGAATGTAACAATAGAACAATACAGAATAGTGTTAAATAAATATTTTGAAAAAGTACCAGAAGCAAGTGAATTAGAAGAGTCATTAAAAAATCCAGATTATAGTTTAAAAGCAAAAGAAGAATATGGAGGATATGATGTAAAAATAGCAGATATATATCAAGGAGCAATAAAAGAAAAAAACATAGAAACAGCAAATACATTAAAAAATAAACTAGATGGAACAAATGGAAAAAAATCAGTAATAGGTAAGGAAGTTACAGGATTAGAATTAGCAGAAGGATTAGAAGGAAAAAAAGAATATGGATGGAAAATATTTGATGTAGTTGATGAAAATATATATTTAATAGCAAAAGATTATATAAAAACCGTAGATTGTCCAGATAAAGGAGGAGACAATCATATAGTAAGTTATGGTGAATATAAACTAGCAATGAATTATGTTATAAATGATTATCCAAAAGGGTCAGAAGACATAGTAGACAAAGAAATGCAAAAATTAAATTTTGATTTTTTTGGAGAAGATGGAACAAAAAATACAAGTACTGATGAAAATATGAAAACAGTAGCATATATGCTAGATAGGGAGATATGGACAAGCAAATTTATAGGAAATAAAGATGGAAATGATAAGGTAAAATATGTAATAGCATCACCAACAATAGAGCAAATGTTTAGTTCATATAATAAAAAATATGGAACAAATAAAAGTGCAAAAGTATATAAAAAAGAATTAGGAGCGGCTTCAACAGGATATAAAGTAAGTAATAGCGAAGCAGCAGATGCAAATTATTTAATACGGTATAAATGATATGTTGCGTAATGCAGATGGAAGTTATGATGAAACATATACAATAACGAATGAAGAAAAGGCTGTATCGGTGTTTGTGGCTAGTCCGTCTGCTAATAATACTACTGATATAATGCGTGTATATGGGAATAGTGGTGTATTCAATACTCCATATGTTAATGGTAGTGGAGGATTTAGACCAATAGTTTGTCTACAACCTAATGTAAAATTGGAAGAACAAACTGATGGAAATTTTATTATAAAATAAATACTGATTATCCATATTTTGCTTGAATTTTCAATAATTTTGTTATATAATACAAAAAACTTAAACGAAGTTAATGAAAGGGGTTTTCATCTTATGGAGTATAAATTTAATGAAATTGAAAAAAAATGGCAAGATTACTGGGATAAAAACAAAACATTTTATACTGATGTATGGGATTTTTCAAAACCAAAATTCTATGCTTTAGACATGTTTCCATATCCTTCTGGTCAAGGACTACATGTAGGGCATCCAGAAGGATACACAGCAACAGACATAATGTCTAGAATGAAAAGAATGCAAGGATATAATGTTTTACATCCAATGGGCTGGGATGCTTTTGGTCTTCCAGCAGAACAATATGCAATAAAAACAGGAAATCACCCAGCAGGCTTTACAGAAAACAATATTGCTACTTTTAAAAGGCAATTAAAAATGCTTGGATTTTCTTTTGACTGGGATAAAGAAGTTTCTACATGTGATCCAGATTTTTACAAATGGACACAATGGATTTTTAAACAATTATTTAAAGATGGTCTTGCTAAATTAATAGACATGCCAGTTAATTGGTGTGAAGAATTAGGATGTGTTTTATCTAACGATGAGGTTATCAATGGAAAAAGTGAAAGAGGTGGATTCCCTGTTGTTCGTAAAAATATGAAGCAATGGGTTTTAGACATTCCAAAATATGCTGATATTTTATTAGACGGTTTAGATGATATTGATTGGCCTGAATCTACTAAAGACATTCAAAGAAATTGGATTGGTAAATCTGAAGGTGCAGAAGTCACTTTTAAAGTAGCTAATCATGCTAATTTAACATTTACTGTATTTACAACAAGACCAGATACTTTATTTGGTGCTACTTATTGTGTTTTGGCTCCAGAATTAGATTTAGTTGAGCAAATTACTACGCCAGAACAAAAACAAGCTGTTGCTGAATATAAGAAACTAGCAGCTAGTAAATCTGATTTAGAGAGAACTGAATTAAACAAAGACAAAACAGGAGTATTTACAGGAAGTTATGCTATAAATCCTGTTAATGGAAAAGAGATTCCTATTTGGATTTCTGATTATGTTCTAGCCACTTACGGTACAGGATGCATTATGTCTGTTCCTGCCCATGATCAAAGAGACTATGAATTTGCAACAAAATTTGGTATTGACATTATTCCTGTCTTAGAAGGTGGAGATATATCTAAAGAAGCATTTACTGAAGATGGATTACACATTAATTCTGATTTTCTAAACGGATTAAATAAAATGGATGCTATAGCGAAGATGATTTCTTGGTTGGAAGAAAATCATGTTGGTACTAAAAAAGTAAATTATAAGCTTCGTGAATGGATTTTTGCAAGACAACGTTATTGGGGTGAGCCAATTCCAATTGTTCACTTAGATAATGAAATGAAAGCTTTGTTAGATAGTGATTTACCATTAGTATTACCTGAATTGGAAGATTATGCTCCTTCTAAAACTGGTGCATCTCCACTTGACAAAGCAACTGATTGGGTAAATACAACTTTTGATGGAAAACCTGCTAAACGTGAAACTAGCACAATGCCAGGTAGTGCAGGTTCAAGCTGGTATTTTTTAAGATATATTGACCCAAAAAATCCAGATGAACTAGCTAATAAAAAATTATTAGAACATTGGATGCCAGTTGATTTATATGTTGGTGGCCCTGAACATGCAGTTGGACATTTATTATACTCTAGATTTTGGAATAATTACTTATACAATAAAGGTATTGTTCCTGTTAAAGAACCATTTACTAAGCTTCGTCATCAAGGCATGATTTTAGGAACTAATGGCGAAAAAATGAGTAAATCTAAAGGGAATGTTATCAATCCTGATGACATGGTTAAACAATATGGTGCAGATAGTTTAAGAATTTATGAAATGTTTATGGGACCAATTGATGCGGCTAAACCTTGGGATCCAAATGGCATTGACGGCTCTAAGAAATTTTTAGACCGTGTTTGGAGACTATATGTAGACTCTGGAAAAATAAAGGATTTGCCAAACAAAAATCTTGAAAGAGTATATCACTATACTGTTAAAAAAGTTACAAATGACTATGAAACTATGAACTTTAATACTGCAATATCTCAAATGATGATATTCATTAATACTGCTAACAAAGAAAATATCTTACCACTTTCATATGCAGAAGGCTTTTTAAAATTACTAAATCCGGTCGCACCACACATTACTGAAGAATTGTGGAATATCTTAGGACATAATAATACTATCGCTTATGAACCATGGCCTACATATGATGAAGAAAAAACAATAGCAGATGAAATAACATTACCTATTCAATTTAATGGTAAACTAAAAATGACAATTCAAATTATCCCTGATGAAGAAGAAACTATTGTGAAACAAAAAGTTCATGAAGCAATAGATTCTAAACTAGATGGAAAAATGATTGTAAAAGAAATATATGTAAAAAATAAAATTTATAATATTGTTTTGAAATAAATTCAAAAAAAAGGATTTGGGGACGGCCCCATAATCCTTTTTTTCAATTAGTATAGAGCTTGTCAAATTAATTTTGACAAGCTCTACTAGTATTTAAATAATCTTTACAGAAACATTTATTTTTTATTATTTTATCTGCTTAAATCATCATCTAATTCCATTGAATTAATAACTGAATCACTTTGCTTATTTGGTGATGTATGTACTTCTAAAGCTAAATTTAACTTATTTTTTTCAAGCCATGGTTTTACAGTTTCATCAAATAAATACTTGTCCCACACATCTTCAATGCGTACAGCAGCTTCATTATATCCAAGTAGTTGAGTTCTACCATCTCCAAAGTTAAAAGTAAATTCTCGTCCTCTTTTACCTTCTTGATACTTAACAACTAAAGAGCCTTGATCAACATCATAAGTTTTTCCTTTATATTCAACTTTTCTTATATGCATTGTTCTTTTTTGTTTTTTAGACCACAAGTAATTTTGAAAAAAGGTATCCATTTTTTCTTGTGACATTTGAGCTACTAAATTACTGTCATCAAGAAAATCTGGATTATATAATCTAATTACTCTATCAATTTTTTCTATATCTTGCAATATAGGTTTACCATCTATGGAAGAAATTATAAATACTCCTGGATACATCTCTTTAAATGTAACACCTTTTTTTAATAATTGTTCCATTATATTATGATTGCATACTATTACAGCTTCATTAGGTTTGATTTCATTAATCACATGCATATTACTTCTACTTATTAAATAACTTTCTATAATCTTCAAATTGGTTTTCCTTCTCTCTAAATTTTTTTTATAATACTTTTACTTAATTCGATTAATCAACTGATAAATTTATTATATCAGAAGAATATGGCTTTTTCAAGAAATTCTCAAAAAATACTATACATTGTAGATATTCTACTATGTCTGAAATAGTTTACTAGACTAGGCCCTGACCCGAACTGATGCTAAGCGTCAGTAAAAGCCATTCACCGAATAGCTTTTTATTGTATTTCTAAAATAAATTATATTTTAGGATTAATTTATATTGACAATACACCCTAATGGGGTATATAATTCATAATTAAGGTGATGAGAAAATGAAATGTGATAAATGCCAAAAATGTTCAGAGCAAAATAGAAGAAGTACACATAGAACAGAGGAAGAAAAGAAAGAGTTAACAAAAAAATTGAACATTATAGAAGGGCAAGTAAGAGGAATAAATCAAATGATTGCTGATGATAGATATTGTGATGATGTATTAGTGCAAATAGCAGCGATAAGCAAAGCATTAAAAAGTTTAGGAAATCATATATTAGAAAGTCATTTGAAGTCATGTGTTGCTTATAATGTTCAAATGGGAAATTTAGATACATTGGAAGATGTAATGATACTAATAAAGAAATTACAATAATCTAGTATGGGAAAATGAAGAAAGATAGGAGAAAATAAAATGATTAATATATCAAGAGAAAAAGCATTTGAATTGTTGAAAGAATATAATAAAGATAAATTTCATATAAAACATGCTCTAACAGTAGAAGGAGTAATGAAATATTTCGCGGAAAAGTTGGGATATAGTGAAGAAAAAAATTTTTGGGGAATTGTAGGATTATTACATGATTTGGATTTTGAACAATATCCAGAAAAACATTGTATAAAAGAACAAGAAATAATGAGAGAAAAAGAAATTGATGAAAAAATTATACACGCTACAGCAAGCCATGGATATAATATAACAGTAGATATAAAGCCAGAACACGAAATGGAGAAAATCTTATATGCTACAGATGAGTTAACAGGACTAATTGGTGCAGTAGCTATTATGCGACCGTCTAAAAGTGTACAGGATTTAGAACTAAAATCAGTAAAGAAAAAATATAACAACGAAAAATTTGCAGCAGGATGTTCAAGAAAAGTAATAGAAGATGGAGCAAAAATGCTAGGATGGGAATTAGATAAACTAATAGAAGAAACAATATTAGCAATGAGAGTAGATGAAGAGGACATAAATAACTTCATTAATAATATATATGAATCCAAGATATGAAGGAAAAGGAGAGTTCGGTATGAAAAATAAGATTTTAATAATAGTTACAATAGTTGTAGTGATTATAGCAGTATGTGTCATTGTATTTATTCCTAAAAATAATGATAATGGAGCTAAAAATGAAGCTACAAGTGATGTCAAAAAAACAATAAGTAATACAGCAAAAAAAATAGAAGCAGACTTAAATGAAAATGGAGATGTAGAAGTGCTTTTAGACAAATTGGACACGAAAAGTCCAACATTTATTACATATACTTCTGAAAAAGGTAATAAAATGGAACTAGTTGCAGTAAAAGATTCTAGTGATAATATAGATATTGCATTTAATACATGCCAAGTTTGTAATGGCTCACCTAAAGCATACTTTGTATGGCAGAATAACAAATTAGTATGCAAAAATTGTGGAAATACTTTTTCATTAAAAACAATAGGACAAAGTTCAGGAGGATGTAATCCTATGACTATATCGGATAGTGAAGTAACAAAAATAGAAAATGGGATACAAATTAGTAAAGTATTTTTGAGTGATAATGAAAACTTATTTACAAATGTAGAAGAACATTAAATAGAAGGACAAAATAGATATGGAAGAAAAACTTAATATTAAAGTTAAGGGAATGTTTTGCACAGGATGTGAAACAAGAATTAAAAATGCACTACTTAGTTTAGAAGGAATTTCTGATGTGACTGCAAGTTATAATAATGGAGAAGTAAAAGTAAGCTATGATAAAAATTTAATATTACCAAAAGATATAGAAGATAAAATTACAAATTTGGATTACGAAATAGTAAAAGAAAATGAACAAAAAGAAAATAACTTAACAACTTTATGTGTATTAGTCATTTTAATAGCATTGTACATAATATTTAATCATTTTGGATTGCTAAAAATATTTAACATTTTTCCTACAATTGAATCAACAATGAGCTATGGAATGATATTTGTTGTTGGCATACTTACTTCTGTACATTGTATAGCTATGTGTGGAGGAATAAATTTATCGCAAAGTATAGTAAGTAATAGAAATGGAGCTAAAATAAGTATATCAAATTTAGAATATAATTTGGGTAGAGTTGTTTCATATACAATAATTGGCGGAATTGTGCGGAGTTATAGGTTCAGTTATCACTTTAAATGGTATATTTAGAGGAATAGTTGCAATTATTTCGGGCTTTGTAATGATTGTGATGGCAATAAATATGCTTGGGATATTTCCTATCTTAAGAAAATTTAATATTAAAATGCCAAAGGGAATTATTAATATATTAAATAAGAGTAAAAAGGGGAAATCATCTTTTTATATTGGACTTATAAATGGATTTATGCCATGTGGCC
>CANQES010000006.1 GCA_947595555.1 uncultured Clostridia bacterium
TTTGTGCATTACATGCTAATTGCACTTTTTCTTTCTCTGTTGCACTATTTGTTTTTTCTACTGCTTTTGTTGCTTGACTTAATATTCCGTTTTCTCCAAGTAGTGTTGCTATGCTCACTCCTGCAAGTATTAGTAAAACTATTATAGTTATAACTAATGCTATTAATGTTATTCCTTTGTTTTTCTTTTCTTTTTTTCTCATTTTTCACTTCTCCTTTGCATTATGTAATACTGATATTACATATTTACTATTTATATACCATACCAATTATATTTTTTCAATAGGTTTTATAAAATATATTAAATTTTTATAATCATTGATTTTAGTTTAAGCCGTAACATTAATAACATAAAAAATAAAAAAAGACTTGCAAGAAAAAAATTAATATGGTATAAATATAACAAACAAGTAAAACAAGAATAACATAATAACAAAAGAAGGGAAGGAAAAAGGATGAAGAAAAACAAAGGAATAACATTAATAGCACTCGTAATAACGATTATAGTATTATTAATTTTAGCTGGAGTAAGTATAGCAATGTTACTTGGAGAGAATGGAATACTAAATCAAGCACAAAAAGCAAAAGTAGAAACAAGAGGAGCAACAGTAGAAGAAGAATGTAATTTATGGAAAATGAATCAAAAAATGGATGCAGAAGCAACAGAAGGAACAGCACAAACATTACAAAAATTATTAGATAGTTTAGAAAAACGAAACTTAATAACAGCAGAAGAAAGAGCAACAATAGAAACAACCAAAAAAATAACAATAGGAGAGAGAACAATAAATTTTTATAAGGAAGAAGAACAAGCGAAAGTAGGAGTAAAAGTAACAGGAGGAAACAAACCATATGTAGATGCAGATAAAGATATAGCAATAATACCAGAAGGATTTACAATAGTACCAGGATGTGAAGATGTATCAGAAGGATTAGTAATATCAGATAATGAAAAAGATACAGAAGAAGCTGGAAAACCGCAAATAGCAGAAGGAAATCAATTTGTTTGGGTACCAGTAGAAGATTTTACTAAATTTAAAAGAGAAAATGGATATTATGATGGAACTCTACAACCATGTGAA
This sequence comes from uncultured Clostridia bacterium, assembly GCA_947595555.1. Classification (GTDB taxonomy): domain Bacteria; phylum Bacillota; class Clostridia; order TANB77; family CAG-508; genus CAG-269. The sequence goes on from CANQES010000006.1 coordinate 1,082, forward strand.
TTTGTATCTGATGCAATTACAGACGAAAAATGGTATGAGCCAGAAGGGAATGGAGAAACAGTAGATACAGAAGCATCTACAACAATAAAAGAGACTCAAGACATGTATAAAAGTGTAAAAGAAAATAAAGGATTTTATATAGGAAGATATGAAGCAGGAACAACTGATACAAATACTAGTAATACTGGAATAAGAGGAACGATGGTATGTAAAAAAGGAGCAACGGTCTATAATAAAATAGGTTGGTCTAATGTAAACGACATGACAACAGAAACAGGAGGAGCAGTACAAGTAGCAAGAGAATTTGCAGAACACGAAAACTATACAAGTGTAAAAAGTACTTTGTGCTATAGTGTGCAATGGGATGCAGTAATAAGATGGATGAGTGATATAAAAAATATAAATTCAGAAAATGAGGATGAAAACAAAAAATACTATATAATAGATAGTACAAAAATGGGGTGGTATGGTAGTAATACTGTAGAAAATTTAGAGCATAAAACAGGAATAGATATAGGAAGTGGAGAAAATAATAAAAGTAATAAAGTAAAGAACATCTATGATATGGGAGGTAATGTATTTGAATGGACAATGGAAGCCTGCGTTACTACCAAGCGAATTGCCAGAGGAGGAGGTTATGCTAACAGTTCTAGTGCCTGCCCAGCTTCTACCCGTGGTGCCATGACGCCGGAGACTATTCATGGAAACTACGGATTTCGCCCAGCCTTATATTTGTAGTCCTAAATACTAAAGACATGTTAGTATCTATAAAATAGATACTAATAAATTATCGTAATAAGATTCAAGCCAGCGTCACTAATGTGGCGCTTTTTAGACGTTTTAAGTTATAGTTAAGAACAAATTAATTATTTATAAAAAAGACTTGCAAGAAAAAAATTAATGTGGTATAAATATAGCAAACAAGTATAAACAAAATAACATAATAACAAAAGAAGGAGAGGGAAAGAAATGAGAAAAAACAAAGGAATAACATTAATCGCATTAGTTATAACTATAATAGTTTTACTAATACTTGCAGGAGTGAGCATAGCAACATTACTTGGAGAAAATGGAATATTGTCACAAGCAAATAAAGCGAGTCATGAAACAAAACTTGCAGAACTAAAAGAAAATTTGCAAATGGATATATTAGATGTTACAATGGAAAAAAACGGAAGTAGTTTAAGTAAGGAAGAACTAAGAAAAGTATTAGTAAAATATTTTGGAGAAAAAAATGTGCCTGACATAAATGATTCAAAATGGAACAACTTTCCAGAAGGATTTGAATTAACAACAGAAGATGGAACATATACAGTAAACATAGCAGAGATATATAATGCAGATTTAGGAAAAATGACAGCTGGAACAGAAACAACAAAGCCAGAAGGAGCTGAATGGGAAGATACTGTAACACCAGTAGCAGATGGAGAAGGACATATAATACCAGTACCAAACGGATTTAGTTATAAAGAAGGAACAAAAGAAACAGGATTTGTAATACAAGATGAAGAAGAAAATGAATTTGTATGGGTACCATGTGGAAAAGGAGAAGGCATAGCATATGAGAAAGAAAAAGGATTAGCAGAAACATGGAAAAATGCTCAAGAAGATGGAGTATATTATAGAGCAAAACAAAACAGTTATACTAATTATGATGATTGGACAGATACTTATGGAGATACAGAGAAAGTCAACAAATATGGGGGATTTTATATAGGACGATATGAAGCAGGAATACCAAGTACAGCATCATTTTATCCAAAAACAGAGAAAAAAGATTATAATCGTAATAGAAATGTAACAGAAGAAAATGAAGAGACATTAAAACCAGTAAGTAAGAAAAATAATCCAAGTTGGAATTTTATAACACAAGAACATGCAATAGAAGTATCAGGAAAAATGTATGAAGGTAGTGAAAGTGTAACAAGTCAATTAATAGATAGTTATGCATGGGATACAGTAGTAGAATGGATAAAAACTGGAAAGGATGCAGTAAAAGAAGTAACAGATTCATCAAACTATGGCAATTATCGTAATAATACAAATATCAGTTTAAAGGATGATGGAATATATGCAATGCATGCTGTTGATGATAGTTGGTTATATGCTACAACATACTTCGTAGGTAATTGGAAAAAAACAGAAAATAATAGAGAAATTACAAAAGAAATTATAGAAACAGAATATAGTAAATATGAATGGTCAACACCACATGCTCAATGGGATTTTGATACAAAAACGTACAATGAAAGAGCAGAAATAGCAACAGGAGCAGCAGAAGCAACAAAAACGAAAAATATATATGACTTAGCAGGAAACATGTGGGAGTGGACAACTGAAACAGGTAAGCATAATGGAACAAGTACAACATATGCTGTTCATCGTGCTGGTGGATTAGATGTTGAAGGTAGTACATATCCAGTATGTACGCGTTTTAGTGCATATAGTAGTAATGATACTTATAACGTCAACATAGGCTTCCGAGTAGTACTGTATGTAAAATAGTGTTGTTTCTTACATAATTATATAAAAAAACTAGTCAAAATTTACTTGCTTTTTGACTAGTTTTTTCTTTACATTTTTTTATTTATGTCTGCATATTTTTTTAATTTTTCATAAACAAGATGATTAATTGTGCCTGCAGGGAAGTGACCATCGCGGTCTTTTTTACCAGCTGGAACACCAGTTAAAACTTCGATTCCTTCTTCAATTGTAGAAACAGAATAAATATGGAACTGTTTATTTTTAACAGCCTCAATTACTTCATCAGACAACTGCAAATTATCAACATTTTGAATTGGTATCATAACACCGTGAGAACCGTCAAGTCCTCTCATTTTACAAATTTGGAAAAATCCTTCGATTTTTTCATTAACACCACCAATTGGTTGAATTTGTCCTTTCTGATTTACAGAACCAGTTACTGCAATAGACTGATTAATAGGAATTCCAGACAAACTAGATAGCAGACCATATAATTCTGTACTAGAAGCACTATCTCCATCAACACCGTTATATAATTGCTCAAAACAAATACTAGCAGTTAAGCACAAAGGAATATCTTGAGCAAACATTTCACCTAAATATCCACTTAAAATAAGAACACCTTTTGAATGAGAAGGACCAGAAATTTCAACTTCTCTTTCAATATTAATTATATTATTTTTACCAGCATAAGTATTAACAGTAATTTTAGCAGGTTTTCCAAAAGTATAATCACCAATAGTCATAACAGTAAGACCATTTAATTGACCAACTTCAAAACCAGAAGTATTAATTAAAAGAGTATTTTCCTTTATCATTTGTAGATATTTACTATCATATTTTTTTACTCTATCAATTCTCTCTGACAAAGCTTTATCAACAAATTCAGCAGTTACTACTTTAGATTTTGCAAGTCTTGCCCAAGTTCCAGCTTCACCAATTACTTGCATTAAATCATCAAAACGTGTAGAAACTTTTTTATGACTTCCAGCTAAACGAGATGCATATTCAACTAATCGAGACATACCAGATTTGTCCAAATGAGGTAAGCCTTCATTTTCACAGAAACCATGCACAATTTGAGATAACTTATGGAGATTTTCTGGATTAATTACTGCATCATCTTCGAATTCTACTTTTATCTTAAATAATTTTCTAAAATCTGCATCCATTGACAAAAGTGTTTGATATATACTAGGATTTCCAATTAAAATAACTTTCAAATTCAATGGAATTGGTTCTGGTTTTAGAGAAATTAACACCATAGAAGAACGTTGATCTGCTGTATTTTCAATGCTAACTTCTTTTACTCTTAAAGCTTTTTTTAATGCCTCATAACACATAGGATTTGCTAATAAATCTTTGGCTTGAAAAATAATATAACCACCATTAGCTTTTTGCATAAGACCAGGCTTTAACATTGTATGGTCAGTTTTTAATGAGCCATAGTAATTTTCGTATTCCAAAGAACCGAAAATATTGTGATAAGAATAGTTAGAATCCATAATAACAGGAGCACCTTCACGTGTAGAATTATCAATAAATAAATTAACACGATAATTTAAACAAGGGTCAGGCTTTTTATTATTTGAACCTGGTGCTTGAGGCTGTTGAGGTTTATTAGTTTCATCTTCTAGAAAATTTGGTATATTTTTTAACACATCTTGTTTTACATCATTTAAAAATTGATTAATTTTTTTGTTTCGTTTATATTTTGATTTTAAGAAATTAATATGTGCATTAACAGTAAGTAAAGCTACATTTGACTGCCATTCAGATATTTTTTTATCAGACTGACGCTCAATTTCTTTGATTTGATTAATTACATTCATAATTTGCTCTTGCACAACTGTAGATTTTTGCTCATATTCTTGTTTTATTGACTCATCTAGTTTTTCAAATTCTTCTTCTTCAATTGCTCTGCCATTTACAATAGGCATCATATAAATACCATTTTGAGCAGCTTTAACTTGAAAATCATATTTAGAAGCATCTTCATTTAATTTCTCTAATAGGGCAGAACGCTTTACTTCAAATTCCTGCTTAATTAATGATTTTTCTTTTTCAAAATCATCATTATTAAAAGTTTTTTGAATATCTTTTCTAATTTCTTTAATAAATCCATCCATTGATTCTTTAAAATCTTTTCCTTGACCAGCAGGTAATTCTACTGCAATAGGTTCATTTGGATTATCAAAATTATAGATGTAACACCAGTCAGAAGGTGTTTTCTTTTTAGGAGCAATTTTATCTAAATAATTTTTTGTGTACATTGTTTTTCCAACACCACTAGGACCTTCTAAGTATAGATTATATCCTTTTACATCTACTTGTAAACCAAATTCAAGGGCTTTGATACCACGATCTTGTCCAATTCCACTTTGTATTGTTTCTAATTCTTCTGTTGTGTCAAACTTAAAAATGTTAGGATCACAAGTCATTTTTAAGTCTTTATAGTTTAATTCATTTTTGTTCTTCATTTGTTTCCTCCAAAATTTTTTCTTATTATATCCATTTTAAAGTTATTTTATATTAGTTATAAAAAAAAGTAAAGAGAAATTTAAAAAATATCGAAAAGGTTGTAAATTATTGCAATAATACACTTGTAAATTTTTGCAAATTAGTGTAAAATAGCAATATATTGTAAATAATGATAAAAGAGGAAAGAAGAATGAAATTTGTAGATAGTGAAGAAAGCAAAAAACAATATAAAAAATTTTTAGAAAATCATGAAAGATGCAACTTTCAACAATCATTAGAATGGGCTGAAGTAAAAAAGCCAAACTGGAAACCGGAAGTCATTCTAGCAGAAGGAGATAATGGAGACATAATAGGTTCGCTATGCGTGTGGATACGAAAAATGCCGATATTTGGAAATATAATGTACTCATCAAGAGGACCAGTATGTGACATTCATGATATGTCAGTAATGAAACAATTAACAGATGGAGCAAAAGAATTAGCAAAAAAATATAACGCAATTGTATTAAGAATGGAGCCAGACATTACAAGTGATGACCAAGATTTTAGACATATAGTAACAAATTTAGGATACAGAATTAAAGACGATGCAAAAGACTTTAAAGATGAAATACAGCCAAGATATGTATTTAGATTAGACATCAAGGGAAAAACAGAAGATGACATTTTAGCAGGTTTCAAACAAAAATGGAGATATAATATACGTTTAGCAATAAAAAAGGGAGTGACAGTAAAAGAAGGAACAAAAGAAGATTTAAAAGATTTTCATAAAATTATGGTTGAAACAGGAGAAAGAGATGGATTTATAATAAGACCATTAGAATATTTTGAAAAAATGTATGACTGTTTAGGACCAGACCATATGAAAATTTTAATGGCTTATTATGAGGACATGCCAATATCAGGAGTTATTCCTATTTTCTATGGAAACAAAACATGGTATTTATATGGAGCAAGTAGCAATAGTCATCGTAACTTAATGCCAAACTATTTACTACAATGGGAAATGATAAAAATGTCAATTGCGAGAAAAGATGATATATACGATTTTAGAGGTGTATCAGGGGTGGTAGATGAAACACATCCACAATATGGACTATATCGTTTTAAACAAGGATTTGGAGCAACATTTACTGAATTTATTGGAGAGGTGTATATGCCATTTAAGCCATTAACCTATAAACTATATCGTTTTTCAGAAAAAGCATTTAGAACACTTCGACAATTAAAAATGAAAATTAAGAAATAGGTGATAAAATTGAACACGCTAGTAATTGATACGAAAGATTTGAGGCATAATATAGAACAGATAAAAAAATTTGCTGAAAAGAGTGGAACTGATGACATAGGAAATCATGTAAAAATCATAGCAGTAGTAAAAGCAAATGGATATGGACTAGGAATAGTTGAATACACAAAATTTTTAATTGATAATGGTATATCATTTTTTGCAGTAGCAACAATAGATGAAGCAATCACATTAAGAAAAGCAGGAATAAAAGAAGACATTTTAATGTTATCATCAACAGCTATTGAACAAGATGTGGAAACTTTAGTAGAAAATAACATTATAATAACAATTGGTTCCAAAGAAGATATAGAAGTAGCAGAAAAAATCGGCAAAGAAAAAAAGAAAAAAATAAGAGCACATCTTAAAATAGACACAGGATTTGGAAGATATGGATTTGTATATCAAAATAGAGAAGACATGATAGAAGCACTAAAAAATATTGAAAATATAGTAATTGAAGGAACATTTTCTCATTTTTCACTTAGCTTTTATGATGATAAATATACAAATAAGCAATTTAAAAGATTTATAGACGTAATAGAAGTTCTAAAAATGAATGACATAGAAACAGGAATGCTTCATATTTGTAACTCCTCTGCATTTCTAAAATTTTCAAACATGCATTTAAATGCTGTAAGAATTGGCTCCGCATTTCTAGGAAGGCTATCATGTCAAAACTTTATAGGATTAAAAAAAATTGGATATTTGGAAACACAAGTAACAGAGATAAAAGAGTTGCCAAAAGGGTTTAATATAGGATATTCAAATACTTATACAACACCTAAGCAAATGAAAGTAGCAATTCTTCCTTGTGGTTACATGAATGGAATTAATGTAAAAAACGACACAGATATGTTTAGAAAAAGAGACAAAATTAGATATATACTAAATGATATAAAAGAATTTTTCAAAAAACAAACTATGGAAGCAGACATAAATGGTCAAAAATGCAAAATTTTAGGAAGAATAGGAACTTATCATGTAGTATGTGATATAACAGGAAAAAATATCAATATTGGCGACATTGCTACATTTTTTATAAATCCTAAATTTGTAGATTCTAACATAAGAAGGGAGTATCGTTCATGAGTGAAGAAGAAAAAATAGAAAAAACCGGATTTTTTCGAAAAGTGTGGAATTCAATAACTAAAATTGAAAAATATCCGGACATGTCAGCAGAAGGATTAGGAAGGGCATTTATTTATCTAAGTAAAATAGTAGCTATTCTAGCTGTTGTATTTTGTATTGGTGCAATGTATCAAACTTATCAAGTATTACAAGAAGGTGTTAATTATCTACAAAATGAATGTCCAGAATTTTCATATAAAGATGGACTTCTAGATGTTTCAACTGAAGGAAAGATGATAATTTCAGAAGAAGATTCTTATGTGGGAAAAACTATTATCGATACAAAAGTGCAAGATGAAAAAATTATTGATCAATACATCAAAGAAATTGAAGAATCAGGAGATGGCTTAATCATATTAAAAGACAAAGTAATTTTAAAAAATTCAGCAGTAGCAGGATCAATTAATTATAACTATCAAGAAGTGTTTTCACAAATGGGAATTACAGAATTTACAAAACAGACAGTGATTGACTATGCCAATAGCTCTCAAGTAATAACTTTATATGTAAGCATTTTTATCACAATATTTATTTATATTTTCATAATGTATTTATTAACAACAATATCAAATGCGGTATTTTTAAGTATATTTGGATATTTGGCAACATGGATAGCACGTATTAGAATGAGATTTGTAGCAATATTTAATATGTCAGTCTATGCCTTGACATTATCAACAATTTTAAATATGATATATATTGCTGTTAATATATTTATCAATTTCAACATGGAGTACTTCCAAGTCATGTATATATCAGTAGCAGCTATTTACCTAGTAGCAGCAATATTTATATTAAAAGCAGAATTTATGAAAAAACAGGCAGAATTAATGAAAATAGCGGAGGCACAGGCAATTATTAGAAAAGAAATGGAAGAAAAAGAAGAACAAGAAAGGCAAGAAAAAGAAAAAAAAGAAAGACAAAAGAAAGATAAAGAAGAAGAAAAAAAGGAAAAAGAAAATTCTGGTGGGGAAGAACCACAGGGGTCAAATGCATAAAATATTAGGAAGGAATGAAATTTAAATGAGCAAAAAGAAAAAAGAAAAAAATAAAAATCTTTGGATTTATACAGCTTTACTAGTCTTATTACTAGTTATTTTAGCAGGCTTAATTGTATTTTATATAAACAATCAAAAGAAAGAAGATGAAAATACATTAGCATACACAGACTTAATTAAAGAATTATCATATGGTAATATTGAAAAAATAGAAATGACAGTAGGAAGTACAACAATTAAAGTAAAACAAAAAAATGAAGAAGAAGAAAAAACAGCAATTGTGCCAAATACTGAAAGTTTTATGACATTAATACAAGAAAAAGTACAAGAGGGGGTTGAATTCCAATTAAATCAAAAACAAAGAAGTATTTTTGCACAAATACCATCTTTCATTATTTCATTTTTACCAACATTAATTATGCTTGCATTATTCGTTATGATATTTAAAATGCAAGGGCTAGGAGAAAAAGGAAAAGTATATGATGATACAGAAAGAAAGACAAAAGTAAAATTTGATGATGTGGCAGGATTAGATGAAGAAAAAGGAGAATTGGTTGAAATTGTAGACTTTTTAAAAAGACCAGAAAAATTCACAAAAATGGGAGCAAAAATTCCAAAAGGAGTTTTACTATATGGTAAGCCAGGAACAGGAAAAACATTAATTGCTAAAGCTATTGCAGGAGAAGCTGATGTACCATTTATTTCTATGAGTGGTTCTGAATTTATAGAAATGTTTGCAGGTCTTGGAGCATCACGTGTTAGAAAATTGTTTGAAAAGGCAAGAAAACTAGCACCATGTATTGTATTTATTGACGAGATTGATGCTATAGGTTCTAGAAGAACTTCAAATAGTGGAGCAGAAACAGAAAACAATCAAACTTTAAATCAATTATTAGTAGAAATGGATGGATTTAGTTCAGAAGAAACAATTATAGTATTAGCAGCAACTAATAGACCAGAAATGCTAGATAAAGCATTACTAAGACCAGGAAGATTTGATAGACAAATTACGATACCAACACCAGATTTAAATGGAAGATTGGAGATATTAAAAATTCATAGTAAAGATAAAAGAATATCAGATAATGTAAATCTAGAAAGTATCGCAGAAGATACAGCTGGATTTACAGGAGCTGAACTTGCTAACATTTTGAATGAAGCAGCAATAATTGCTACAAAGGAAAAACATGAAGATATTGAAAATGAAGACATTGAAGAAGCGGTAAAGAAAGTCACAGTAGGACTAGAAAAACGTGCTAGAGTTATTTCAGATAAAGATAAAAAATTAACAGCTTACCATGAAGCAGGTCATGCAGTTGTTAGTAGATATCTACCAACTCAAACCAATGTTAAAGAAGTATCTATCATTCCAAGAGGTGTAGCAGGTGGTTACACAATGTACAAGTCTGATGAAGATAAATACTATATTTCTAAAACAGAAATGCAGGAAAAGTTGATTGCATTATTAGGTGGACGAGCAGCAGAAAAATTAGTTTTAGATGATATTTCAACAGGAGCAAGTAATGACATTGAAGTAGCTACTCAAGTGGCAAGAGATATGGTAACTAAATATGGTATGAGTGATACTTTAGGTCCAATTGATTTCCAAGGAAAAGAGCCATATGAAATGCAGATGTTTGGTGAAAATATAGGAGATAAAATAGGTCAAGAAGTTAAAAAATTAATTGATACAGCATATGAAAATGCGCAAGAATTGTTAAAACAACATAGAGATAAGCTAGATAAAATAGCAGAAACATTATTGCAAAAAGAAAAAATTAATGAAGAAGATTTTAATAAGTTTTTTGAATAAAATGATAAGTTACTAAAAATCCCATATTTTATCAATAGCTACCAGTTTATGACTAACTAAAGTACCAAAACATCTAATAATTATATTTTTCATAACTTTGGTGTCGCAACTTACATAATAGAAAGTTAAATGTCAGTTGCTCCAAATCGCACTCGCGCAGCTCGTTTGGTCGCTTACGCAGTTATTCAAAATATAATTATTAGATGTTTTGGTACTTTAGTTAGTCATAAATTGGTAGCTTTATAAGAAAGAGGTGATGTGATATGACGATTAGAGAAGCAATTAACAAAGCAAGTATAGAACTAAAAACAAAACAAATAGACAGTCCAAAACAAAAAGCCAGGCAATTAATGCAATTCATATTAAAAAAAGATAGGCAATATTTAATTGTATATGATAACAAACAATTAACACCACAGCAAAAAGAAAAATACTTTAAAAGTATAGAAAAAATAGTAAATGGAACGCCATTACAGCATATCACACAAAGACAAGAATTCATGAAAATGAGTTTCTATGTAAATCAAAATGTATTGATACCAAGACCAGACACAGAAATTTTAGTAGAAGAAGTTATTAAAATTGCAGAAAAAATAAATGCAAAAAAAATATTAGATTTATGTACAGGAAGTGGGGCAATAGCTGTATCACTAGCAAAGTACATAAAAGATAGCCAGATAACAGCAACAGATATTAGCAATGAGGCATTAGAAGTAGCAGAATATAATGCAAAAATAAATGGAGTAGAAAGACAAATTGCATTTATACAATCAAATCTGTTTCAGGACATACCAAAAGAAAAATATGACATGATTGTATCAAATCCACCTTATATCAAAAGGGAAGTAATAAAAACATTACAAAAGGAAGTAAGAAGAGAGCCAATAATAGCATTAGATGGAGGATATGATGGGTTAGATTTTTATCGAAAAATTATTTATCAAGCAGATGAATTTTTAAAATACAAGGGATATTTATGCTTAGAAATTGGATATGACCAAAAAGAAGATGTGATAGAATTAATAGAGCAACAAAATAAATATATTAATACATATAGTAAAAAGGACTTATATGATAATGATAGAATTGTTATAACAAAGGTGGGTGATTAAATGTCATTTTCTTCTGATATTAAACAAGAATTAAATAAAAATAGTAATTTATCAAACAAAGATATAGTAAAACAAGAATTGATAGGATATCTTATTACAAAAAACACAAGTATTATAAATGGAAAACAAATTAAATTCTCAACAGAAAGTGACTATAATATTAACAGATTTTCTAAACTTTTATCAAATTTAAACATCAATCATAAAATAGACATGTCAGGAAAATCATTTGTTATTACATTAAAAGTTAAAGATATTAATTTTGTATGTATTGAAGATGAACAAATTTATTTAAAACCAGAAGAAAATATACAAGAAGAAAAAGCTAAAAGTATAATACGAGGGGCATTTATGGGTTCAGGCTCTATAAATAATCCAGAAAAAGAATATCATTTAGAAATTGATTTAAGTAATAAGCATAATTTAGAAGAATTATATAAAATAATTGAAAAATTAGGAATTCATGTAAAGACATTTCAAACATCAATATACCTAAAAGATGGAGAAGAAATATCTAAATTCTTAGCATTAATAGGAGCATCCAGAGCAGTACTGAACTTTGAAGATATTAGAATTCAAAAAGAAATGAGAGGAAAAGTAAATCGCCTAGTAAATTGTGAAACGGCTAATTTAAACAAAACAATAAATGCTTCTATCGAGCAAATAGCAGCAATTAAAAAATTACAAAAAATGGGGAAATTTAATAAACTAGATGATAATTTAAAAGACATTGCAATATTGAGATTAGAAAATCCAGATATGTCATTAATAGAATTAGGAAAAAAACTAAAGGAGCCAGTAGGAAAATCAGGAGTTAATTATAGATTAAAGAAAATAATGGAGATAGCAGATGAAAAATAAGGAATTAGGAATTTATATACACATTCCATTTTGTAAAAGCAAGTGTTATTATTGTGATTTTATATCTTATGCAGGCTGTGAACAACATATAGAAAATTATATTGAAAAAGTTATACAAGAAATGGAGCAATATGATTTTAGCAATTATAATGTAACAACTATTTACATAGGAGGAGGAACTCCATCTTATATAGATGCAACATATATAAAACAATTGCTAGACGTGTTAAAAAACAAAATATCAAAAAATGAAACAAAGTGGGAAAAGATCGACATTACAATAGAGGTTAATCCTGGTACAGTTATAAAAAGAAAATTGGAACAATATAAAAGGCTAGGAATTAATAGAATTAGTATTGGATTACAAAGTACAAATGATAAGTTATTAAAACAAATAGGAAGAATTCATAATTATCAACAATTTAAAGAAGTATATCAAGATATTAAAGAAACAGGTTTTGAAAATGTAAATGTTGATTTGATGATAGGTTTGCCAAACCAAAGTATTCAAGATATTAAAAAGGATTTAAAAGACATAATAGATATGAATCCAAACCATGTAAGTGTTTATTCTCTAATTGTAGAAGAAGGAACAAAAATGGAACAATTAATAAAAAGTGGAGAATTGCAACTACCAGATGAGGAATTAGAGAGACAGATGTACTGGTATGTCAAAAATACTTTAGAGTTGAATGGATATGAACATTATGAAATATCAAATTTTGCTAAAAAAGGAAAAGAATCTAAGCATAACTTAAATTGTTGGGAACAAAAGGAATATGTGGGGCTAGGAGTAGCAGCACATTCTTATTTGAATGGTGTTCGTTATTCTAATCCTATTTTTAATTCAAATTATGAATGGGATTTTAAACATAAAAAAATAGAAGAAGAACAGACAATTGATGATATGAAGAAAGAATATATGCTATTGGGACTTAGGAAAATAAATGGAGTTAGTATTCAAAAGTTTAAAGAGAAGTATGGGGAAAATCCTATTTTTTTGTATAAAAACGAACTAGAGGAGTTAGTGAATGATGGATTGCTAGACATTGATGGTGACTGGATTCGCCTTACAAATAAAGGAATCGACTTAGCAAATCTCGTATGGGAAAAATTTATATAAAAATTTAAAATAAAGAAAAAATGTTCGTAAAAAGTATTGACATTTTTAAAAAATGGAGATACAATAGAGGCGAACATTTTTTTTAGTATAAAAACATAGGAGGTAAAAAAATGATAACAACATTACACATAAAAAATATAGGAATAATAGAAGATATAACAATAGATTTAGGGCAAGGTTTAAATGTTTTAACAGGAGAAACGGGAGCAGGAAAAACGCTAATAATAGACTCATTGCAAATTATATCAGGTGGAAGATTTTCAAAAGAAATGATAAGAAAAGGAGAGACACAATCATTTGTTGAATTATGCATGTATGAACCTGAAAACGAAAATGCAATTGATGGAAACATTATTGTATCAAGAGAAATCAATGTAAATGGAAAAAACATGTGTAAAATAAATGGAAGAATGGTAACAGTTAATGAACTAAAGGAATTTATGAGACGTTTTATTGAAATTCATGGTCAAAACGATAATCAAAATTTATTAGATGCTAAAATGCACTTAAATTATTTAGATGGATTTATAGGAGAAAAAATTTCAAATCCAAAACAAAAATACGAAAATCTTTATACAGAATACTGTGACATTAAGCAAGAATTAAAAAATAATTTTGGAGATGAAAAAGAAAAACAAAGAAAATTAGATTTATTACAATATCAAATCAAAGAAATAGAGCAAGTAAACTTAAAAATAGGAGAAGAAGAAGAATTAGAAGAAAAAAGGAAAATCATATTAAATTCAGAAAAAATAACAGAAAACTTGCAAGAAGCAGATAGTTTAATATCAGAAAATGCAATTGACAATATAAGTATGTCAATAAGAGCTCTAGAAAAAATTGAAAATATTGATACTCAATATGAAAAATTATCTAGTGAATTAAAAAACATATATTATGAACTTCAAGAAGTAGCAAGAGATGTAAACAACTGCAAGAGTGACATGGAATTTGACGAAGAGGAAAGAGATTTTATAGAAGAAAGATTAGACTTAATTTATTCATTAAAAAGAAAATATGGAAACACAATAGAAGACATTTTAAAATATAAAGATGACATTAAAGAAGAAGTAGAGCATATTGAAAATTTAGAAGAATATAATAATAAATTAAAGAAAAAGCAAAATGACATCGAAGAACAAATGACAGTATTAGCAAATCAAATGCATGAAACAAGAAAACAAAATGCAAAGATTTTAAGTGAAAAAATTAATCAAGAATTAGAAGAATTGGAAATGAAAAATGCAAAAATCAATGTAAAAATTAATTACTTAGAAAATGAATATTTAAGAACAGGAAAAGATATTGTAACATTCTATATTACAACAAACAAGGGGGAAGAAGAAAAAGAATTATCTAAAATAGCATCAGGAGGAGAAATGTCAAGAACAATGTTGGCTATTAAAAAAGTATTAGCAGATACTGATAAAATGCCAGTTCTAGTATTTGATGAAATAGATACTGGAATTAGTGGAAAAGCAGCAAATTCTGTAGCAAGTAAATTAAAACGAATTGCAAAAAATCATCAAGTTATGTGTATATCACATTTGCCAAATATAGCAGCCATGGCAGATTATAACTACTTTATTAGCAAAGATATTTATCAAGATAGAACTAAAACTCAAGTTAAACTACTACAGGAAAATGAAGTTATTGAAGAAATTGCAAGGATGTCCTCTGGTGAGATAAATGACATAAGCTTAAAATATGCCAATGAATTGAGACATAAAAAAGCATCTTAAAAATGCCGAAAGGCATTTTTCTTTTGCATAAACTAGAAAAAAATGGATAAAATAGGAAAGAAAGGAAGGCGATAAAATGAAAGATGTTTTAGACATTGCAAATATTAAAGCAATAGAAATTTTAGATTCAAGAGGACATCCAACGATACAAGTAGAAGTAACAACAGAGGATGGAAGTCAAGGAATAGCTGCAGTACCATCTGGTGCTTCGACAGGAAGTTTTGAAGCGGTAGAATTACGAGATGGAGATAAAAATAGGTATTTTGGAAAAGGTGTACAAAAAGCGGTAGAAAATGTTAATAAGAAAATAGCTAAGCAAATAATAGGAATGAATGTTTATGAACAAAGAAAAATAGATAGTGAATTAGTAAGAATAGATGATACGCCGAATAAATCAAATTTAGGTGCAAATAGTTTATTAGGAGTATCAATTGCAGTAGCAAAAGCAGCAGCTAATTCATTAAATATGGAGTTATATGAATATATTGGAGGAATACAAGCAAAAGAATTGCCAATTCCTATGATGAATATTTTAAACGGAGGTAAACATTCTGAAAATAATATAAGTATCCAAGAATTTATGATTATGCCAATTGGTGACATAACTTTTCAAGAAAGATTGAAAAGAGGAGTAGAAGTATATCATACACTAAAAAAAGTTTTAAAAGAAAAAGGTTATAGTGTGGGCGTTGGAGATGAAGGAGGATTTGCTCCTAATTTAGAAAATGAAGAACAAGCTCTAGACTTAATATTAGAAGCGGTTAAAAAAGCTGGATATGAGCCTAAAAAAGATATTGTATTAGCCCTAGATATTGCCAGTACAGAAATGTACGAGGAAGCACAGAAAATAGGAAAAGAAGGATACTACTTTTGGAAGACACAACAGCTAAAAACAAAAGAAGACATGCTACAATATGTAATTGATTTATGCAATAAATATCCAATTGTATCTGTAGAAGATGGATTGGCAGAAGAAGACTGGGAAAGTTGGAAAGAATTAACCAATAAAATTGGAGATAAAGTACAGTTGGTAGGGGACGATTTATTTGTAACAAATCCAAAAAGACTAAGAAATGGAATAGAAAAAGGAATTGCGAATAGTATTCTAATAAAACCAAATCAAATAGGAACATTAACAGAGACTTTAGATACTATTTATATAGCACAGAAAAATGGCTACAGAACTATAATTTCACATCGTTCAGGCGAAACAGATGATACGACAATTGCAGATATTGCAGTAGGTGTAAATAGTGGACAAATAAAAACAGGTGCACCATGTAGAATTGATAGAGTAGCAAAATATAACAGACTTTTAAAAATTGCATCAGAATTAGAATAAATAAAGAGATTCCTAAATAGGAATCTCAATTATTTTAGTTCATTTTTTTATAAATATTTATTAATTTAATAGTAGAGTATATAAATAATCCACCTGCAAAAACACCGAAACCAATAAGTGATGCTGTACCAGCTTTAGGTAAAGTAGAAGGTGTTTTAGGCGCTTCTTTAGGTTCTTCTTTAGGTTCTTCTTTTACTGTTGTTGGTTCAGTTAACCTAAGCGTTGGAGTAAGACTAGAAGTTCTGCTTTTATTATTACCTGATAAGTCCGTATAAGTAAGATCAACTTTTTCATTTGTATTTAAAAGTTTGCTTAAAATTGTAACACTATAGTTTTCTTTTAATTTTAACTTATATTGCACAGTAGCTGTTTCTCCAACGTCTAACTCAGGTATCTCCCATGTAATAGAATTTTTATCAGTATCAACCTTAGAAGAGATAGTTCCAATATTTGCTTCAGAAACATAAGCAAAGTCAAAATTCTTTATAATTTCATCTGGAAAATAGTCTACAATAGTAATATCCTTCAAAGTTTTAAGAGCAGGGACTAAAGAATTGTATATATCTGTTGTTACTGTATCCTCTATTTTATCATCTGTTACATAATAAAATTTACCTGCTGTTGGAGAAGTTGAATCACCAAATATTTCATTGACAATGTCTTCATAACTTTTTTCATCTTCTGCCGGAACATATTCAGGATCACTTGTGCCTGATAACATAGTAATAAGTGAAATATTACTTGATTCAACATCTTTTAATTCTTGTTTAGTTTTATTAATAACATCATCTGAATAGTACTCTCCATCATAATCAATAGCCAAGTTTGGAACACCATCAGTCAAAATAATTATATATTTATTATTATCTTCTTCTGAAAATTGTTGCCTTGCTAAAGTAATACCTGCTTGTAAATTAGTTCTACCACCAGCTAGTTCTATATTAGAAATAGCATCAGTTAAAATAGAACTATCGTTACTTAAATCAGAAACAAGAGTAGCATCTTCTATAGTTCCTTCTTTTGCTAGATCTTCATTTGAAGAAAAACTTACAATACCAATGTCTAAATTTGTATTATCTTCTAATAAATTAGTAATTAAAGTGTTAGCAGAATCGAAAATTAAATCTCTTCTTGTTTTATTGTCAGAGGTAATATCTTTCATACTATTTGAAATATCTAATACTATCATAATTTCACCAGTTGTATGTTTTAAAGTTTCTTGATTAGTAACTTGTAATTGTAATGTCACCTCTTTATTTTTTAAATCCTTGCTTATTAGCTTTTTTTCGAATTTAGAATTTTCTTCTAAAGCAATAGTGCAAATAGGTTCTTCTACAACTTCCATAGTAACTGTGCTATATGAAGCAAGAGACATATTTGCTATTAAAATAATAATTAAAAATACACCTATAAAAATTTTACTTTTCATGTGTTAATCAACTCCCTAATTTTTTCTATATTATATAGTTTAACACAAAATAAAATAAATACAAGTGTTTTTTGAAATTTCTACATTAAAATTTTGTCTAAATTAGTTACTGTTTAGACTAAATAAAATTTTATAAAAAGTTTAATATATTTTTTCTTAATAACTCCCAGCTACATAACAGACTATAAAAAGGCTTTATAATTATATTTTGAATAACTGCGTAAGCGACCAAACGAAACGAAGTGAAGTGCGATTTGGAGCAACTGACATTTAATTTTTTTATGGAAGTTGCGACACCAAAGTTATGAAAAAATATAATTATAAAGCCTTTTATATTCTGTAATTTGCTGGTCCCCACGAATTATTATTAAGAAAAAATATATTAACTTTTTATTTAAAAATAAATTTTAGTCTAAAGTGTAATCGGAATTATAATATTTTTTTACAAAAAATGATAAAAATATTGCCAAAAAACGAAACAAAATGATATAATTAATCGGCAACAAAAACACATAGTTTTTTTGTTAATAATTTTACCAAAAGGAGGATGAATTTATGAAAAAAACCTTGAAATTCGCACTTGTAATATTCATCATAATAACGCTTCTTAGTGGGAACGCAACAGTATTAGCAAAAGACATTATAGATGAAGTTACTAGCGAACAGAATGCTATATCAGAAAAAAAGGCAGAGCAAGAGGCAGAAACTGTTACTCCATCAACAGAAAAAACTGAAGAAAATGCTCAGTCAAAAGAAAATATAGCAAAAGAGGAAACAAAAAACACAACAGACATCGCAGATGACCAAAATACGTCAGAAGCAAAAAAGGCAGATGAAGTAAACACAACAAACACAACAAACACAACAAACACAGCAGGCACAACAAATACCACAAACACAACTAATACAGCAAATACTACAAATACTTCAGAAGCTCAAAAAGCAGTTGGAGCAAATCCTATAAAAATAGAAGAAACTAAAGCTCCAGGAATTAAAATAATGGATACACCAAGTGCAACAAATGAACTTGACATATCAAAATTAAAAGGAAAAATTAATCTTAGTATAGATTTAAGACTTCCACAAACCAAAGTATCAGCAAGTGACTTAACAATAAATCTAAAAAAGAGTGGAATATATGATGAAGGAACACCACTTAAAGCAAACGGAACAGAAAAGGAAAAGCAACTTTTCTATACATTTGACAACCTAGATGCAGGTACATATACATTAACTATGCAAGGAACTGGATATCAAACAGTTTCACAAGCAAATGTTGAAGTAAAAGCAAATACAACAACAGAACTACATTTTACAAATGGATATGATGGACTAGTAGTATCTGACACTTCAGGAGACTCTATGTTGGGAGATGGAGAAACAACCAAAAAGGGAAGAACTGGAGTTATAGGAATAGGTGATGTTAATAAGGATGGAAAAATTACAGCAGATGATGTTACTGCAATAGTAAACAACATTGAAGGAAAAACAAACACAGCACCAGGTCACAACATATATGACTATGTGTATGATTTAAATAAAGATGGAGTAGTAGATATTGGAGACATATCTTATGCTGCATTAAATCAAGGACATTCTTTTATAGGAGCAACATCAAGATTTTTAACAAATATTGATACAAGTAAAGTACAAACAAAAACAGAAGCAGGAAAAGTTTCTAAAAGTAGTACAGGAACTATAAAAGATATATTAGAAAACAATGATAAACATGTAACATTAGAACCAGCAAATACAAAACAACCAATATCAAACACAAATCCAATTAGTGTAGAAATAGACATAGCAGAAGATACAGCAGAGACACAATTATTAAGCATAGCACCATCTTCAAATGTAGAAAACAACATAACAGAAGGAACAATCATAGTAGATGGACACAATAACGAAACAGGAGAAGATGTAAAAATCGAATGCAAAATAGAAAATGAGAAAAAAGCAGCAACAGTTGGATTTAATGAGTTATATAAAATAGCAGAAGTACCAACTGTAATTAGTGATAGTCAATCAACAAAAGCAGCTACAATATCTGGAACAGCAAAAATAGAAAATGATGGAACAATAGTAGTTGACTTTGGAAATGCAATAGCAGTAAAAAGAGTAATAATAAATGTTACAGGAACAACAAGTAATAAATTAGCAGACATATCTAAAGTTGAATTTTTAAATGGTATGGAAGACAAGATTCCAGAGCCAGACTTAAATGTACCAGAACTTAGAAAAGAAGACATTGACAAATCAATAACAGAAGAAAGCTTTATGGTAAAATGGAACAATGAGCCTAATGTAACAGGATACCAAGTATCTATAACAGCTAACTTAGAAGGTACAGAATACACAGAAGTATATGATGTAGATGGACATCAATTGCAAATAGAGCAATTCCATGGAGATTTTATAAAAAATCATTTACAAAAAGATCCAACAAGTGAAGACTATACTATATATTATGTAAAAGTACGTTCTGTAAATGGTGAATGGTTTAGCCCATATTCAGAAGCATACCCAGTAAAACCAAGACCAACGAGCAAACCAAATGCCCCTACAGGAGTAAAATTAATAGGTGCATATCAACAAATAAAAGTTACATGGAATGCAGATCCAAGAGCTACAAGCTACATAGTAGAATATAAGCCAACAAATAGTAACGAAGAATTCAAAGCAGCACATGAAGTAAAAACACAATATAATAAATTAACAAAAGTAGAAGAAACAATAGGAATAAAAGAAACTTCTTTCACAATTACAGGTTTAGCAAGTGAAGTAACAGAATATTCAGTAAGAGTAATAGCATGCAATAGCTTAGGAAAAAGTGCACCTTCACAAATAGCAACTGCAAAAACATTAGCTGTACAAGAAGTTGAATTACCAACATATAAGAAAATAAACACATCTAAAGGACCAGGCGTATTATCATCACATATTAAGGATATAACATTCAAACAAACATCTAATAGAATGATGATAGACAGTCCATTAGACATAGTAAATGGTCAAACTATAGGAGGTTCAGCAAAAGGTGTAGCAGATAATGATTTCAGCTCACATTTCTATGTTGGAGACTGGGATTTAGGTGGATTCTATATGGGTTCAGATAAAGGTTTAGTAGTAGAATTTGACAAACCATATAAAATGAACTATGTAACATTAGCAAAAGTACAATGGAATGGAGACTTTGCATATTCAAGAGTTTGGTATTATGACTGCGAAGAAGGAAAAACGAAAGGTCAATTACTTAGAGTAGACGCTTCACAAGTAGTTACAAGAAAAGACAAAGATGGACATAAATATACATCTGTCAAACTACAAAAACCAATTTACACAAATAAAATGGTAGTATCAATAGGAAATTATTCAGGAGATATTACAATTTCAGAAATGGGATTCTATGAATATGATAACATAGAAGAAAGAATAAATGCATTATTCAAGGATGATATGCATTTAGAATTAGCAGATGATATAAGTACAGAAGATGCTAGAAAAGCAGTAGAAGAAAAAATTAAAGCATTAGAAGATGAACTAAATGCAGGAATAGAAAAACAAGGTGGAGAAGCAGGAGAAAAAGATTATCATCCAGATAAAGATGCATTATTAGAAGAACTTAATTCAGCAAGACTTCTTCTACAAAATACAAGCTTAGGCAAAATAACAAAAATAAACAGTAGAGTTACAAGTTTCTATGATTCTCATATAGAATTCAGTTCAGGACTAAATGGATTCCAACCATTAGGAGTTGCAGCAAGAGCAGGAGAAGATATAACAGTTTATGTAGGAAATCCATACAAAAATGTAGGAGATTCTACAAGTCTACAATTAATTGCAACACAATGGAGAGCAGAAGGAGATTTCCAAAAAGTAATAATACAAAATTTAAAAGTTGGAATAAACAAAATAACCATACCAGAAATGATTTCAACAAGTAGAGAAAAAGGTGGTTCTTTATATATCAACTATACAGGACTAAAGGATGATTATCCATATAGATATATTGATAGAAATTATGCAGTAAGAGTAATTGGCGGAGAAGAATTACCAGTATTAGATTTAAGCAGTAAAGAAGACGTAGTAACTGGAAACAAAATAGAGATGACTGAACAAGAGAAGAAAGATGCAGTATTAAAATATATAAAAGAAATCGAACCAATTGTAAATTCATTAGAAGAAAAGCACAAAACAGAATGTAAAGAATATAAAGGAGCAGATGAATACGGAGTTCAAGATTGTTTATTAGGTCTAACAGAAATAGTATTAGACCAAATGATGTATTCAGTTTCTTCAAAGCAAATATATGATGGCTTAACAGAAAAAATAGGAGGAACTCCAACAATAGAACAAAGAGCAAATGCACTTTATGATTCATTAACAGCAATGGATGACATGATGGATTTATTCTATAGTCAAAAAGGATTAGTAAAAGAAGGAAATGCACCAGATGCATATCCAAGAACAAGACAAAATATTAGATGTATGAGAATGACAGGAAGAGCTTTTATGTATGCAGGCGGAGCTCACATAGGAATTCAATGGAATGAAGTAAAAGACATAGCAAAAGGTGTTCCAATGAAAGTAGATAGTGAAGGAAAAGAAACAGCAGACTCACAAGGAAATTACTTTGGTTGGGGAATTGCTCATGAAATAGGACATGTAATAAATCAAAAAGCCTATGTACATGGAGAGGTTACAAACAATTACTTCTCAATATTAGCACAAACAGACAATACAAGAAAAACAGTACGTTTCAACTATAATGATGTTTATGATAAAGTAACATCAGGAAAAATAGGAAAAGCTCAAAACGTATTTACACAATTAGGATTATATTGGCAATTACATTTAGCATATGACCATGGAGGATATAATTATAAAGAATTTGCAACACAACAAGCACAACTTGACAACTCAATCTATGCTAGAATGGATAGTTATGCTAGAGATACTAGTAGAGCACCTGTGCCAACACATAATAAAGGAGTTGCATTAGTTATTGATTCTGACTCTGATAATAACTTAATGAGATTAGCTTGTGCAGCAACTAAAAAGAATGTATTAGAGTTCTTTGAAAAATGGGGAATGGTACCAAATGACGAAACAAGGACATATGCAGAACAATGGGATAAAGAAGAAAGAGCAATTTGGTATGTAAATGATGAAGCTAGAAATTATGTATTAGAAGGTAACTTACCATTAACAGGAACAACATTAGAAGCTTCTATAACAAATGCAGAAAATAGCAGAGTATCAGACAACAAAGTAAACTTCTCATTAAATGTATCAGGAAAAAATGTAAATGCAAATGGATTATTAGGTTATGAAATTATAAGAAGTTATAAATCAAATGATCAAATAGTATCTAGATCAGTAGCTTTTGTAGAACCTACAGTAAATGAAGATGGAACAGTTAATACAAATGTTACTTATACAGATACAATTGATACAATAAATAATAGAGCATTCACATATACAGTTGTTGCTTATGACAAGTACTTAAATGAGATAGCTAGAAAAGAATTAGAACAAGTAAAAGTAAGTCATCAAGGTGAGATATCTCAAAAAGGATGGGAAGTAACAACAAATATGACATCAGAAGATGATACATATACAAGTGATAAAAACGGACATGTCGAAACATCAGACTTTGAACAAAAAGTTTCAGCTGTTCCAACAATAGCAGATGGAAAATTAGACACAGTATTTAATGGAAAAGTAGAAAGTGGAAAATCTGAAATTACAATTTCATTACCAGAAATCAAAAAATTAGTTGGCTTAAAATATTCAGGAAAGAAGATTGACTACTATGAAATCCAAGTAAGTTCTGACGGAGTTAACTGGACAACAGTTAAAAAAGTAGAAAAACCAGGAGTAATAGCAAGAATATTTACAAGTATTGGTAACTTCTTCACAAGTATAGCAAATACAGATAATTCACAAGTTATAGACTTTACACAAATTGTTGATGGAGTAGAAAAAATCTACAATTACGATTATGATTGTTCATATGTTAAACTTATCATAGACGATACAAGTGTTAGCATAAATGAAATAAACTTATTAGCTCAATCAGGAGACAATGTTGAATTTAATGAAACTGGTTCAATAGGAGTACTTGCATCAAGCTTTGAATATGACAAAACAGCTCATTATTCAATACCAGAAAATTCAATAATC
The DNA here is from genome assembly GCA_947595555.1 of uncultured Clostridia bacterium. GTDB lineage: Bacteria > Bacillota > Clostridia > TANB77 > CAG-508 > CAG-269. Next base: position 25,072 of record CANQES010000006.1, read on the forward strand.
TTCACAGGAACATATAAAGGAAATCCAGCATATAACGTAGCAAAATTATGGTACGAAGATGAAAAAACAGGCGGATGGAAGATGTTAAATGGATATCAAATAATATTAGCACCAGATCCAGGAGCAGCAAACTTAGGCGAAACAAGTGATGGTAAATGGATATATGTAGTAGAAGAAAAAGAAATTGGATTAGACGGAAAACCTGTAAAAGACGAAAATGGCAAAGAAAAAGCTAATGAAGATTATAAACGTATAAAAGATGCTTTAGGAAAAGGCAAAGTAAGAGTCGAACTATATCGTGTAGATAATGCTTTAACAAACGAAGGAGAGAGATTAGTTAGTGATACTTTGGTTACAACTATTCCATCTACTTTGGATAGCATTACATTAACAAGTGACAGTTCAAACCAATAAAATTGAAAGGAGGACAAAATGAGATTAAATAAAAAAGTAAAAATAACACTAATTGTGATTCCTATTATCATTCTTGTTGCTCTTATGGGATTTGCTTTAGCAAATAATAATACTAATAATAGCAAGTCAGATACAATAGTTACAAGAGATAGAACAAGTGTAATTCTAGAACAACAAAAAGATAATCCTAGAAAAATTGACGTCTACTTAGGAATGTCAGATGATTCAAGTATTGCAAGATTTCAAATAGGATTAAATGTAGATATAGAAGAAAAATATGATGCAAAATTTGAGTGGTCAACAAACTTAAGTGATAACACAGAAGCGTTTAAGGACGTTAGAATAAATAAAGAAAAAACAATTGAAACAGAAGGCGAAGTAGAAAGAATAAATATTTATTATGTTGGAACAAAAGAATTAAATCAATTAACAGATAAAGTAAATGTTGACAACATAAAAATAGGAACAATAACAATAGAAGGTGGAGATACAACAGTTGAAGATGATACACCACTTGTAATTAGACCACTAGGAACAGATGGTAATGCATCTACAACAACAGATGAAGATTTTACTAAAACAGTTTCATTATCTCATGTAGTTTCATCAGTTTTAGTAGAAGAAGATGACATTTTAAGAACAGATTTATCTGGAAAGGCTACACAAACTCCAGAACCAGAAAATCCAGACCCACAAGATCCAGACCCACAAGATCCAGACCCACAAGATCCAAAGCCAGAAGATCCAAATCCAGAAGATTCAGATCCAAAAGATCCAAATCCAGAGAATCCAAATCCAGAGAATCCAGATCCAGAGAATCCAAAACCAGAAAATCCAGGACAAACTAATCCTGAGCAAAATGGTTCAGGTTCAGGAGACCAAGATTTAAACGACAAGGGAGAATTAGATGAAACACCAAAAACTGGAATGTAAACAGAATGTATAAAAGGGGCAGTTAAAAGTGAAAAACGAGAAAGCTAAACATAGTAAAAAAGTAAAAAGCAACAAAGCAATAAAAATAATTTGCATTATAATTTTTATAATAGGTATTGTATTACTTTCATTATACATCTATAATTCGTATAAACAGAATTACCAACATGTTTTGGATAGCATAAAAATAGATGAAAATGACATTACAGAAACAAAAACAGAAAGAATGTTACAGCTTGAAGAATTAAAAAAGCAGAATGATGACATTGTGGCTTGGTTAGATATACCAGAAACAAAAATAAATTTTCCTGTACTTCAAGCTGCTGACAATGATTATTATATGACACATACATATAATAAAGAGTATTCTAAGGATGGGTCAATATTTTTGGATAAAGAATATAAATGGGAACCACCTAGCAGTAATTTAATGATTTATGGTCATAATAATAAAAATGGTAATATGTTTCAAGAATTGTTGAAATATCAGGAAGAAAAATATTATAAGGAGCATCCAACAATAAGATTTACAACTGCACAAGAAGATGCAACATATGATATAATAGCAGCTTTCTTTTCAAGAGTTTATTACAAAAACGAAAAAGATGTATTTAGATATTATTTCTTTATAAATGCACAAAATGAAGCAGAGTATAATGATTTTGTAAACAACTCAAAGAAAGCAAGTATATATGATACTGGAAAAACAGCAGCCTTTGGAGAACAACTTATGACGCTATCTACATGTGAGTATAGCCAAGAGAATGGAAGATTTGTTGT
>CANQES010000007.1 GCA_947595555.1 uncultured Clostridia bacterium
ACTATTTTCACTTGGTTTAACCCAAGAAGAAATTATTTTATTAATCAACTCACAAAATTCTACTTTAACTCCCATAAATTAAATCCTATTTTTTGGGGGTAAGGGGGAACTATGCCCTTTTTATTCTATTTGGGTTTTATTTTTCTTATTTTTATTTTCAAATTATTAATCTCCCATATAATTTATGTTACTTTTTTATCATAATTTATGAAATTTTAAATGTCAAGATAATTTTAAAAATTACATTATGCTGAACTATTAAAACTAAAAAAACAAAAATATGAAAAAACGCATAATTAGGGCTTGACAAGTATTTTTAATATGATTATAATATAGGAAAAATAATTTATAACAATTAGACATAATGTTTAAACTATATAATGAAAAGGAGATCAATTTGTAATGAGAAAATTTATTTTATTATATGATTGCCCAATAAAGAAATGTGATAAAATGTGGTTATATAATGGATTAAAAAAATATGGTGATGTAAAATTAATAAAAACAGGAGTGAATATAACTTATTTCAGACTTTCAAGAATGTTTCCAAAATTAAAATTAGGTGCATTAATGACAAAAATATTAATTTACATTCAATCAATGAAAGCATTAATAGTATCTAAAAAAGAAGATATAATTGTTACATGGAGTCAACAACAAGGTTTAATTTTAAATGAATTATGTGAAATGTTTAAAATTAAAAGAAAAATAGTTTCATTTTGTTGGATAAATCTACCTAAAAAGAAATATTTTAAAAAAGTAAAAAAATGTTTAACTAATGAAAATTTTATTCCTATAATAAATAGTACTAAATTAGAAAAAGATTTAAAAGAACTATTTAATCTTCCATTTTGGAATGGACTTTATTTACCTGATGTCTACAATGATATGAATGAATGGTCTAATGCTAATTTTAATAAAGAAGGTAAATATGTATTTGCAGGTGGTGTGAATAATAGAGATTGGGATACTCTAATATCAGTTGCAAAAGAAACACCAGAAATTCATTATATTATTGTTACTGGAAAAAATGATATAATAAATAAACCAATGTTAAATAACGTTGAATATTATGAGGAGTTACCATCAAAAGATTATTATAATTTTATGGAAAAATCTTTTATAACAGTTGCTCCACTTAAAGAGGATAAAGTAGCTGGATTAATAAATTTAATAAAATCTATTCAATATGGAATTCCATGCATTGCAACTAACTTGGAAGTAACATCAATATATTATCCAAAAGATATGGATATGTTATTATATGAGATAAATAATAAAGAAAGTTTAAAAAAACGTATTTTGAATTGTTATTCACTTTCAGAAAAGGAATATAAAGATATAATATTAAAACTGCAAAATCATTTAAAAAATAATTTTACGCCAACTAGAAATATTGAAAAACTAATAAAAAAATTAGAAGAAAAAAATTGATAATTTAGTACAATTAAAAACATATAGAATTTAATTCTATATGTTTTTTTGAAACAAAAAGAATACAAATTATGTAGATTAATTAGCAACAAAAAAGTCGAAAAATTTAGAAAATATATTGCAAAAAATAATATAAAAGAGTATAATTAATTTATGTGTAATATTAAAAAGAGATTTTTAATGAGCATAAGCAATTAAAAGGTATACAATTTAGATTGAATAAAAAGGGGAGATAAAAATGTACATAAAAGTAAAGAGGATGTTAGACATGATAATTTCTTCTATGCTATTAGTAATTTTTGCAATACCAATGTTAATTGTAGCAATTGCCATAAAATTAGAAGATGGAGGACCTGTTATTTATAAATCAAAACGTATGGGAAAGGATTTAAAATTATTTAATATATATAAGTTTAGATCCATGAAAACAGAAAGAGAAGAGTTACATAGTAAATTAACACATGATGAAATGGTAACAAAAGTTGGAAAATTTATTAGAAAAACTAGTTTAGATGAGTTGCCACAATTAGTAAACATATTAAAAGGAGAAATGAGTTTTATTGGTCCTAGACCTTGGATACCAGATTATTATGAATGGTTTACAAAAGAGCAAAAAAGACGTGTTGATGTATTACCAGGAATTTCTGGATTAGCACAAGTCAGAGGAAGAAATGGAATAACCATATTTGAAAAGATAAATTATGATTTACAATATGTAGATAATATGAGTTTTAAACAAGATATAAAATTAATATTTGAAACAATTAAGATTGTCTTTTCTAAAGCAAATGCAGAAATAACAGAAGATGGAATAAAAGAAGAAATTAGAGAATTAAAAGTTCAAAATGTTGGTATAGATGAACAAGTATATAAAGAAGTAGGGTGAAAATATATAATATGAAAAAAGTATTATTTACAGCTACGGTTGATTCACATATAATACAATTTCATATACCATATTTAAAATGGTTTAAGGAAGAAGAATATGAGGTTCATGTAGCAACAAATGGAGAAGAAAAAATTCCATTTTGTGATGTAAAGCATACAGTAAGTTTTGAAAGGAGTCCTTTAAAGTTTAATAATTTAAAGGCTGTTATACAATTAAAAAAAATAATTGACAAAGAAAAATTTGATATTATTCACTGTCATACACCTATGGGAGCGGTTGTTACTAGATTAGCAGATATACAAGCTAGAAGAAAATATGGTACTAAGGTAATATATACAGCTCATGGTTTCCATTTCTTTAAAGGTGCTTCAGTACTGAACTGGATATTATTTTATCCAGTTGAAAAAATACTTTCTAAATATACAGATTGTTTAATTACTATTAATCAAGAAGATTATAATTTAGCAAAGAATAAATTTTATATGAAGAGGCTTGAACTTGTAAATGGTGTTGGAATAGACAGAGATAAATTTAATTTTGAAATGTCACAACAAGAACAACAAGAATTAAGAGAACAGTTGGAAATTAAAAAAAATGATTTTGTTATGATTTACGCAGCAGAATTAAGCAAAAGAAAAAATCAAAGTATGCTTTTGAATACATTAAAAATGATAAAAGAAGAAAACAACAATATAAAACTTTTATTACCAGGAAAAGATTCTATGAATGGAAAATATCAGAATATGGCGAAACAATTAAATATCGAAGAACAAGTAAAATTTTTGGGATATCGAAATGATATTCCAAAATTAATGAAAATTTCGAATTTAGCTGTTTCAACTGCTAAGCAAGAAGGATTACCAGTTAACCTAATGGAAGCTATGATGATAGGTTTGCCAATAATAGCAACAGATTGTAGAGGAAATAGAGACTTAATTGAAAATGGAAAGAATGGATATATTATAAAAATAAACGATATTGATGATATGAAAAAGAAAATTTTAGATTTATATAAAAATAACAAAATAAGAGAAAGAATGAAAAAAAATTCTAAAAAATTAGTTAAACCATATTTACTAGAAGAAATTATAGTTCAAATGGACAATATTTATAAAGAAATAGAGAAAGAAGATTAAGAATGAGGAAAAAATTGTTAATATCAATTATACTAATTATTAGTATAATAATTATTTTTTTTATTTTAAAAAATGAAACAATACAAAGAATAGATTATGACATAAAAAAAAGACTATATGGAGATCCAATTGATACTCAAAGTGGACTTATTAATAATGAATTTTTTTTTATAAATAGTGAAGGAAAAAATGCCCAACAAACAACTAAAGGAATTAATGAAGCAATTATATATGCAAACAAAAATAACATCGAAAATATAAAATTAGAAAAAGGAACCTATTTGATTAGCGGAGAAGTAGATGATAAAAAAAATTCTTATAAGAAAAAAGGCATTATACTTCAATCTAACATTAATATGGACTTAAATCGGCTCAGCATTAATACACGAAACAAATGATAGAGAAATGTATACAATTATTAGTATTTATGATGTTGAAAATGTTAGAGTATCAAATGGAATACTAATAGGAGATAAAGACACTCATAATTACAATAATATGAATTCTACACATGAATGGGGATATGGAATAGATATAAAAGCTAGTAGTAATATAGAGATAACATCAATTCAAATTTCTATGATGACAGGTGATGGTATTGCTATTAGTAATTTACCGAAACAAGAAACGAGTATCAATAAAATAAGAACAACTGAAAATGTGAAAATTAATAATTGTAATATATATAATAATCGTAGACAGGGAATAAGCATAATAAGTGGTCAAAATATTGACATTTATAATAATGAGATTCATGATATTAAAGGTACAAATCCTCAAGCAGCAATTGATATGGAAACAAATAACGATGGAAATCAAAAGGTAGACAATATAAAAATTTATAATAATAAAATATATAATTTAGACAGTCCAAGTAAATTTGCCATTGAAACATATATGAACATATATAATGTAGATATATATAATAATGAGATAGATGGAAGAATTATTGTATATGAAATAAATGAAACAATGAATATTGAAAATAATATAATAAAAAATGGAGAAATATTAGCTAAAAAGGGTAGAGCTCAATCAATTAGAAATAATATTGTGATAGAAGACAATGAATTGTATGGTTCTAATATAAATATGTATTATACTAACAATCTCACAATATTAAATAATAAATTGGAAAATAGTAAGATATATCATGAAAATTGTGAAAATATACAAATAGAAAATAATAGTACTAATTAGGAGGAAAAATGGAAGATAATAAAGAAAAAATAGGCTTAATTATACCGGCTTGTTCAGATTTAAACAGAGGAGATCAAGCCCTAGTTTTAGAAACAAAAGAGGTAATGGAAAAAGCTTTAAATATAAAAAACATATATATGATGTGTAATAATGAAGTAAGTCAATGTGAAAGATTTGGATTGAAACCATTTGCAAATATTTTAAAACACCCTTCAAGAGCAACAAAACATACGAGCAATTTAACTTATAATAAAATGTTAAAAATTAAATGGGGAATAGTTGCCTCATTTGATTTTATTGTTTCCATGCTGTTGCTAAACAAGGTAACGCGAAAAATAACTAAATGTTTTTTAGATAAAAAAACTAATGAAGCTATACAATTATATGAAAAAGCAGATGCCATATTTATCAAAGGTCGGAGGATTTATGCATGATTATACAGGAGGAATAATTGGTAGGTATACAATGTATTACCAACTTTATCATATAAAATTGGCTTTAAAGATGGGAAAACCAGTATATATTATGCCAAATTCATTTGGACCCTTTAAAAATGAAAAAAATGTAAAGATGCTTAATAAAATATTAGATAAATGCAAGTTTATTTCCGCAAGAGAAAGCATATCTTCAAATGGTGATACAAATGGATTAAAACGAGATATACCATTATACCCAGATTTAGGCTTTTTCTTAAAAGGTGAAGAAAAACAAAAAGTATATAAATATTTAGAAAAATATGGTATAGAACCAGAAAAAGAAAAATATATTGCTATTACTGCTAGACCATATCGTTTTTATAATACTGAAAATCCAGAGGAAAGGTATCAAAATTATAAAGAAAGCTTTGTAAAAATAATAGAGTATATTTCTTCTTTGGGATATATACCATTGCTAATAGTACATACGAGAGCTGAAAATGACCATGAAAATGATGAAATATGCATTCGTGAAATAGCAAATGAGTTAAGCAAAAAATGCAAATATATTGTATTAAAAGATGACGATCTTACTTGTAAAGATTTAAAAACAATATATGGAATATGTGATGCAATTGTTGGTACACGTTTTCATTCTGTAATATTTTCAATGGAAAATGGAGTTCCTGCTATTGCAATTACCTACGGAGGAAACAAAGGACAAGGAATCATGAAAGATATGGGATTGGAAGAATATGCTATTAAAATAGAAGATATGAGTTATAATGTATTAAAAGAAAAATTTGATAAATTATTAGTAAATAGCGAAGAAATAAAATTAAAAATGGATGATTACATAAAAAAAGCAAATAGTGATTATCAAGAAATGATACAAAAAATACAAATATTGGGGGAAAAATAAATGCAAGCAGCTTTTTTCCATGATTCAAAGTTAAAATATGATGAAAAAACGCAACAATACTATACTTCAGGAGGATTAAATAAACAATTCCTAACGAAATACTTAAAATATTTTGATACAGTTACTCTAATAACAAGAAAAGAAAAATTAAAAGAAGAAGAAAAGGAAAAAGTAGCAACTTGTTCTGACAATAATATATTTTTTCATCCAATAGAAAATTATAGTATGTTAAAATGGCTATTAGGAAAATATAATAAAAAAATCAAAGAAGAAATGAAACAAAAAGACTTTATAATAATTAGAGTACCAAGTTTTATAGGAATAATTGCTTTACATTATGCTATAAAATTAAATAAAAATTATGTAGTCGAAATGGTAGGATGTCCATGGGATTCTTTATGGAATTATGGTAATATACAAGGAAAAATAATAGCTCCTATAATGTATTTATTAACAAAATATTATTTGAGAAAGGCTAAAAATGTTATCTATGTTTCAAATGAATTTCTACAAAAAAGATATCCTAACAAACACAATAATATAGGATGCTCTGATGTAAATTTGTTATATATTGATGAAAAAAAATTAGAAAGTAGAATTAGCAAGATTGAAAACAAAATAGAAGATGAAAATTATAAATTAGGTTTAATTGGCTCATTAAATGTTAATTTTAAAGGACACAATACTGCTATCAAAGCGTTAAAAATGTTGAAAAATAACAAAATAGAATTACATTTTTTAGGAGCAGGAAAAAAAGAAAAATGGGAAAACATGGCTAAGAAATATCATGTAGAGAACCAAGTGTTTTTTGATGGCACTCTTCCAGGCGGAGAAAAAGTATATGGATGGATGGATGAATTAGACTTATATTTAATTCCAAGTCTGCAAGAAGGGTTACCAAGAGCATTGGTAGAAGCTATGAGTAGAGCATGTCCAGTAATTGGTTCCAATATTGGTGGAATACCAGAATTAATAGGAAAGGAATATATTTTTGGAAAAAAGAATGCTAAAAAGTTAGCAGAAATGCTAAAAAGTATAATATATGACAAAAAAGAATTAGTAAAAATGGCTAAAAAAAATTTTGAAAAAAGTTTAGAGTTTGAGAGTAATAAACTAGAAACAAAAAAAGATAAATTTATGAAAAACATATTGTAAATTATAGGAGGAAAATGGTGCTAAATCAAACAAATATAGTGTATATAATAACTGTAGTATTAGCTAGTTTATTTGCAGGAATGGCACAAAAATTAGCAAAAGATAAACAAGGAAAATATAAATTAAATTATTTTTTTTGGGTTGCTTCAATGGTGGTTCTAATAGTAATAATGGGATATAGGACAATAGGTGTTGGAATAGATGATTTAACTTATAATAGAATTTTTAACAATGTTAGAGAAATACGGCCCAATACAGCATTTCTTAAATACAACAATGGAACCAGGATATTTGATATTAAACTTTGTAGTTGGGCAATTTACAGATAACTTCCAAATTCTATTGGTTGTAAATGCTATTATTGGTATATTGTTTTTTTATAAAGCCATGGAATATGAAAGAAAACATATCAATTTAGGATTAGCAGTGTTTTTATTTTCAACAATACTATATTTTTATTATATAGGTATTATGAGATTATTTTTGGCAGCAAGTATAACTGCATATGCATTAAAATATGTAATTGAAAAAAAGACAGCTAAATACATTATTTGGATTTTAATAGCCAGTATGTTTCATTATTCTGCACTATTTATGTTGTTTTTGGTATATTTTTCTACTGAAAAAGAGGAAAAAACAAGAAAAATACAGCATATAATTTTATTGGTTACAGTTGCAATGCCTATTATTATTTATGTGGTATCTCAATTTATTTTTCCAAATATGGGAGAACGATATAGTAACAATTATACCGAATTAGGTCAACTCACATTTTCAATAGGTCAATTCGATAAATTACCAATTGTTCTTTTAACATTTTTCCTATATAAAGATATGTTAAAAGAAAATGAACATATAAAAATTTATATTGTAATATATGCTTTAGCAATTATAATAGGCATTTATGGAACAATAATTCCCATTGGAAGAATAGAATGGTATATGAATTTTGCAATTTGTATAATTATACCACAAATTGTAAGAGCAGTTATACATTCAAAATATAAAAATTGGGTTGTATTATTAATTCCTCTTATTATAATTTATGGTGGGATTTATGCATACAAAACAATTTATTCTGGAGCAAATGGAGAACATATAAAAAATTATAGTAATATTTTGTTTAAGGAATAGGAGAAAAAAATGAAAATAATGTTTTATACAGCAAGTTTATTAAAAGGTGGAGCAGAAAGGGTAATATCTGTTTTAGCAAATGCTTTGGTCAAAAAATATGAAGTAGTAATTGTCATTAATACTTTTAAAGGAATGGCATATACGGTAGACGAAAATGTTAAATTAATACAATTAGATAAAAAACGTGAAAAGCTTAGTTTGACTAGAAATATGAGAAGAATTAAGGATACAGAGAAAATTGTAAAAAATGAAAAACCAGATATTATAATATCTTTTCTACCAGTACCATCTTATCGAATATTATATTTAAAAAGAAAATTAAAAAATATACCAATCATTATTGCAGATAGAAATGATCCAAAACAAGAATATAAATCATTTATAGATAATTTCCTAATGAAAAGACTGTATCATAAGGCTGATAATTTTGTTTTTCAAACAAGTCAACAACGAGATTTTTTTCCAAAAGATATAAGAGATAAATCTACAATAATATGTAATCCATTAAAAAATGAATTTGCAGAAATAGAAAAAGATGCTAAAATTCAAAAGAAAAAAACAATTATTAATGTTGCAAGACTACAAAGGCAAAAAAATCAAAAACTTCTTATTAATGCATTTGCAAAAATAGCAGAAGAATGTAAAGATTATAATTTAAAAATATTTGGACAAGGAATATTAAAAGAAGATTTAGAACAACAAATTGATGAATTAGGATTAAAAGAAAGAGTAAAATTATGCGGAGTATCTGATGATATAAAAAGCGAACTAGAAAAAGCAAGTTTATTTGTATTATCTTCGGACTATGAAGGAATGCCTAATGCATTAATGGAAGCAATGGCAGTTGGACTGCCAGTAATATCTACTGATTGTCCATGTGGAGGACCAAAAGAATTAATAAATAATAAAGAAAATGGAATTTTAGTTCCAGTAAATGATGAACAAGCATTAGCAGAAAGCATGAAAATGATTTTAAAAGATAACAAATATGCAAAAAAGTTAGGAGAAAATGCACAAAAAATTGTTGATAAATTAAAAGAAGAAAAAATTGTAGATGAATGGATACAATATATAAATAAAATATTACAAATAAAGGAGTAAAAAAATTGAAAACATATTTTGTTACAGGTGGAGCTGGTTTCATAGGTTCTACACTTTCAGAAAAATTAGTTGGAGATAAAAATAGAGTAATAGTAATTGACAATTTTTGCGATTTTTATAATCCAAATATAAAGGAAAACAATGTAAAAGAATTATTACAAAATGATAATTTTAAGTTATATAGAAAAGACATTAGAGATAGACAAGCAATTAAAGAAATATTTGACGAAAATAAAATAGATGTAGTTGTACATTTAGCTGCAATGGCAGGAGTAAGACCTTCAATAGAAAACCCTGTATTGTATCAAGAAGTTAATTGTATGGGAACACAAAATATATTAGAAGAAATGAAAATACATCAAATTAAAAATTTAGCAATGGCATCTTCTAGCAGTGTATATGGAAACTGCAAAGAAGTTCCATTTAAAGAAGATATGATAGTTGATTATGCAATTAGTCCATATGCAGCAACTAAGAAAGCTAATGAAGTTATGACACACGTATATCACAAATTATTTAACATGAATATTGTAATGCTAAGATTTTTTACTGTATATGGTCCAAAACAAAGACCAGATTTAGCAATTAATAAATTTACAAGATTGATGTTAGAAAACAAAGAAATTCCAATGTTTGGAGATGGAACAACTTCAAGAGATTATACTTATATAGATGATATTGTAAATGGGATTATAAAATCATGTGATTATATTTTAGAAAATGAAGATGTATACGAAATATTAAATTTAGGAAACTCATCACCAATATCTTTAAAAGAAATGATTAACACAACAGCAAAGGTATTAGGAAAAGAACCTAACATAAAACAATTACCAATGCAACCTGGAGATGTAGAAAGAACCTATGCGGATATTTCAAAGGCAAAAGCATTAATAGGATATAATCCACAAACAACTTTTGAAGAAGGCATTAAAAGATTTGTTGAGTGGTACAAGAACAATATAGAATTATATAAATAAAGAGGTGTAATTATGAAAAAGTACAAAATTGCAGTAGCTGGGACAGGCTATGTAGGTTTAGTAGCAGGAGTATGTTTTGCAGAGAGAGGACATCAAGTAATGTGCGTTGATGTAGATGAAGCAAAAGTACAAAAAATGAAAGATGGAATTTGTCCTATCTATGAAGAAGGACTAGAAGAATTAATGATTAAAAATCATAAAGAAGGAAGACTAGATTATACAACAGATTATAAAATGGCATATAAGGATGCAGATGCTATTTTTATTGGTGTAGGAACTCCAGAACAATTAGACGGTTCAGCTAATTTAAGTTATGTAGCAACTGTATCAAGACAGATTGCAGAAACAATAGAAAAAGATTGCTTAGTTGTGGTTAAATCAACAGTTCCAATAGGAACCAATGATAAAGTAGAACAATTCATTAAAGATAGTTTGGTTCATAATGTAAAAGTTGAGGTAGCAAGTAATCCAGAATTCTTATCACAAGGAAATGCAGTAAGAGATACTTTAGAAGCTAAAAGAATTGTAATTGGAACGGAAAGTAAAGAAGCGGAAAAATTATTAATGGAAATATATGAGCCATTTAATTTGCCAATTGTATCTGTTAACAGAAGAAGTGCAGAGATGATTAAATATGCTTCTAATGACTTTTTGGCATTAAAAATTTCATACATGAATGATATTGCTAATCTTTGTGAATTAGTAGGAGCAAATATTGAAGATGTAGCGAAAGGAATGAGTTATGACCCAAGAATAGGAAAGAATTTCTTAAACGCAGGTATTGGATATGGAGGAAGCTGTTTCCCAAAAGATACTAAAGCATTAAAATATCTTGCTAAACAACATGGTTATACTTTAAAAACAGTAGAAGCAGCTGTTGATGTTAATAAAGAGCAAAAAACTAAGTTATATAAAAAGGCTTGTGACAGACTTATAACTTTTAATGGATTAAAAGTAGCAGTTTTAGGACTTACTTTTAAACCTGGTACAGATGATTTAAGAGAAGCACCATCTTTAGATAATATTGAATTATTACTAAAACAAGGGGCAGACATTTATGCTTATGACCCAGTAGGAGTAGAAAACTTTAAGAAGAAATATCCAACTCAAATTCATTACGTAGAAAAACCAGAAGAAGCATTAAAAAATGCTAATGTATGTTTTATTTTTACAGAATGGAATGAAATAAAAACAATTAAACCAGAAATTTACAAAAATTTTATGAAGACACCACTTATATATGATGGAAGAAACATATATAATGTAGATGAAATGAAAGAAAAAGGTATTGAATATTATTCAATAGGAAGATAAAAAACAATATTGTAGGAGGTGACAATAAAAATGAAAAGAAAAGATAAATATGAAACCATTGATACTGTAGAGAGAGAGAATACTCTACTAAGTTTTGAAAAAAATATATTAAACATTATTAAAATAAAATTAGCAAGTAGAAATTTGATTCATATGTCAGATGAAGAATATTTAAGAAGATTATATAAAAAGCAGATGAAAGAAGAATTAAATATTGAGTCTCCACAAACATTTAATGAAAAATTACAATGGCTAAAATTATATAACAGAAATCCATCTTATACTAAAATGGTAGATAAATATGAAGTTAGAAATTATATAGAAGAAAAAATTGGCGCAAAATATTTAATACCTTTAATAGGAGTATATGAAAAATTTAATGAAATTAATTTTAATAATTTACCAAAACAATTTGTCATTAAATGTACACATGATTCAGGTGGAAATGTAATCTGCAAAGACAAAAATCAACTTAATATAAGGAAAGCAAGAAGAAAAATACAAAATGCAATGAAAAGAAACTATTATTATGGAAATCGAGAATGGCCATATAAGGATATAAAACCTAAAATTATTATTGAACAATATATGGAAGATGAATCACGAACAGAACTAAAAGATTACAAGTTTTTTTGTTTTAATGGTAAAGTAAAAATTGTATTAGTATGTTCAAACCGATTCAAAAAATTAAAAAAAACATTTTTTGACGATAAATGGAATGAATTAAACTTAACAGAAGGAGTACATGAAAAAGATCAAAATTTAAAAAAGCCTATTAATTTTGAAAAAATGAAAGAATTAGCAGAGATATTAAGTGAAGAAATTCCATTTGTAAGAGTTGATTTTTATGAAATTGATCAAATGATATATTTTGGAGAAATTACTTTTTTTCCACAAGCGGGTTATGAAAAATTTAATCCAGAGGAATATGATAGAATTTGGGGAGCGTGGATTAATTTACCTATACAGAAAAAGTAATTCATTATTTGGCAATTCTACTTGTATAATAAAAGGAGTAGAATTGCATGGAAAATAAAAAAAATTATAAAAATTTAGTTAATAATATAATAGTAAAGTTAGCAAGTAAAAATTGGATACCTATGTCAGATGAAAATTATCTAAAGAGGATATACAAAAAAAGAATGCATGAAGAATTAAATTTAGAGAATCCACAGACTTTTAATGAAAAATTACAATGGTTAAAATTATATAATAGAAAACCAGAATATGTAAAGATGGTAGATAAATATGAAGCAAAAAAATATGTAGGCAGTATAATAGGAGAGAAGTATATAATACCAACATTAGGTATATATGACAAATTTGAAGATATAAATTTTGATAAATTACCTGAACAATTTGTAATAAAATGTACACATGATTCTGGAGGCTTAGTTATATGTAAAAATAAAAATGAATTAAATTTAAAGAAGACAAAAAAGAAGATAAATAAGTTCTTAAAAAGAAACTATTATTATCAATGTAGAGAATGGGTATATAAAAATATTAAACCAAGAATTCTTATTGAAAAATATATGACAGATAAAACTACAACAGAATTAAAAGATTACAAAATATATTGTTTTAATGGAAAAGCTAAAATAATAGTAGTATGTTCAGATAGATTTACAGATTTAAAAGTAACGTATTATGATGAAAATTGGAATGAAATGAATGTTACAGATGTTGGTCACAAAAAAGATAATAATATAAAAAAACCAGTCAATTTTGAAGAAATGAAACATTTAGCAGAAATATTAAGTAAAGAAATTCCTTTTGTAAGAGTTGATTTTTATGAAATAAACGGTAATGTATATTTTGGAGAAATGACATTCTTTTCAGCAGCAGGCTATGAAGAATTTGAACCTAATGAGTATAATAAAATTTTTGGAGATTGGATAGAATTGCCAAAATGTAAGGAGGAAGATTTTGAAGATTAGTGCTATAATACCTGTATATAATTCAGAAAAATTTTTGCGAAGATTGTTAGATTCAATATTTCAACAAACATATAAAAATTATGAAATAATATTAGTCAATGATGGTTCAACTGATCGAAGTTTAGAAATAATAAATGAATATACTACAGATTGTTTAAAATGTATAACAATAGAAAATTCAGGACCAGGTATAGCTAGAAAAGAAGGATTTAAACTAGCAACAGGAGATTTCCTTTTTTTTATTGACAGTGATGATTTTATTCCTGATAAGGAGACATTTGAAAAAATTGTCAAAATTTATAAGCAAGAAAACTTTGATATTTTATTCTTCAATTTTATTACAAAAGAACATGGACAAGTAAAAATAAACAATGCTTTTAGTAAAAAAATGAAAGAGGGATTGTATAATTCAAAATATTTTGATAAATATAAAATGGGAGGAGCTTTATGGGAAAAAATATTTGTGAAAGAAAAAATGCAAGAAGACTATTTTTGTAATTATAATAATTTTGAAGATTATTATACAACATATAAATATATTAATAATTGTAAAAACTTTTTTTATACAAAAGAGATATTTTATTATGCTGATAGAGACGATGAAAATTCAATATCTAAGAAAAAAAGTTTAAGTAAAATATGTAATACAGTGGATTTATTAAAAAAGATATATGAAGAAACAAAATATAAAAAAAATATTAAGAATTTGTTATTGCGTTATTATATGTTTGCAAGACGCAATATCGATATAAGTAATGAAGAAGAAAAAGAGATTGCAATAAATAAAGCAAAAGAATTAAAACAATATTTTACTTTAACAGAAATTTTTAAATCAAAAAAAGTAATAAAATATTTATTATTATATATTTATTATGACATAAAAGATAAAATAAATACATAAAGGAGATTAAGATGAAAATAGGAATTATAACAATAATAGACAATAATAATTATGGAAACAGATTACAAAATTATGCTGTTCAAAAAATATTGGAAAAATTAGGTGTAAAATCGGAAACAATTTATTATGGAAATCGTTTAAATAAAAAAATAAAAAATAAATTTGAAATACTAAAAAAATTACTAAAAACTTATTATACAGAAATTAAAATAAAATTAAAAAATGTTTCTCAGTCAAAAAGAGTAAAAAATTTTAAAAATTTTAATAAAAATATAAAAACAGTAAATAGAAGATTACTATTATATAGAAAAAATGTTCAAGAAAAATATAACTATTTTCTTGTAGGCAGTGATCAAATATGGAATCCAAACTTTGGCAGATTTGGAGATGTAGAATTTTTAACATTTGTACCAAAAGAAAAAAGAATTGCATATGTTCCAAGTTTTGGAGTTTCAAATATTCAAAAAAAAGATGAAGAATTTTGTAGGGAACCATTAAAAAATTTTAAAGCGATATCTGTTAGAGAAGAAGCTGGGAAAAAAATTGTAGAAAAATTAATAGAAACGAATGATGTTGAGGTATTAATAGATCCTACTATGGTTTTGACGAGTGAAGAATGGGAAAAAGTAGAAAAAAAGCCACAAAATTTCAAATACAATAATTTTATAGTATGTTATTTTCTTGGATCTGTTACAGAATCTAAATTGCAGTATATAAAAAATCAAGCTAAGAACAATAAAGCAACAATCATTAATTTAAATGATGAAACAAATGAATTTTATAATGTTGGTCCATCTGAATTTATCTATTTAATTAGAAATGCAATATGTGTATATACAGATTCTTTTCATGCATGTGTATTTTCAATATTATTTAAGAAAAATTTTATTGTTTTTGAAAGAGAAAGTAAAGGGCAGTCAATGTCTTCTAGAATTGATACTTTATTAGAGAAATTTAATTTAAATGATAGAAAATATAAAGATGGACAAGAAATAAAGCAAATAAATTATGCGCTTTTGGATAATATTTTAGAAGAAGAAAGAAAAAAATCTTATGATTTTTTACGTCGAGCAATAGAAGTATAATATATTACAAAAATAACATTTTTATAACAATTTTGTAACAATAATTGACAGAAAATATCCCATTTTATATACTTTTAAATGGAAAAAAGTAGATAGAAAGGGATTTTTGTATGCAAAAACAAAAATTAATTACCATAATAATAACAGTAGCAATAATACTATTAGCAGGAAAAGTAGAAGCAGAAGAAATAGATATTACTGCTAACTTTGTTGATGAAAATTTACGAAATAGTATATTAGAACTTGCTAAAGAAGCAACTCAAATTGATGATAAGACACAAATTTATGAATCAGATATTGATAAAATAGTAAATAAAGTAGGGGGAACTTCTTTAAAATTAGCAGGTAAGGAAATAAAAGATTTAGCAGGAATTGAAGCATTTGCTGATAAAGAAATAACGTGGATTTTTTTAGATTGGAATGAAATAACTGACTTAACACCATTGCAAAATTTCACGAATCTAACGAAAATATCATTTAGTGGAAATCAAGTAAGTGATTTATCTCCATTATCTAATTTGGAAAATTTAGAAAATTTAACAGCTATTAATAATAAAATTACTACATTAAATACTATAAATAATTTATCAAACATGAAGTATATTTGTTTAGATGGAAATGTACTTACTAACATTGATGACATAAGTAATTGGAGTAACCTAATAGAAATATCATTTCGAAACAATCAAATTACAGAATTACCAGACTTATCACAATTACAAAAATTACAAACGATAAATCTCAGCAATAACATGATTCAAACAATCAATACTATGCCAAAATTAGAATCTGTAGAAAATCTAGAAATAGACAATAATAAGTTAATCTCATTAGAAGGAATTCAAAATTTGACTAACTTAAAGACATTGAGTTGCAGTAATAATCAAATAACGCAAATTTCTGGAATAGAAAGATTAAATAATTTAGAAAATCTTAATATAAATAAAAATCAATTACAAGATATTAGTAAAATACAGCAAAATACACAAGTTAAATATTTATATATGGATAATAATATGATTTTAAATTTTGAAGTATTAAAAAATTTAGCTAATTTACAAAAATATAGTATATATAACCAAACAATATCTGTTGAAATTAAAGAAAAATTAATAGGAGATTATGCTTTAATTCCATTACCAGATCTATATAAAAATTTATATAATAATAATTCAGCTGCTTATCAAAAAGACATTAGAACACAAGTAATTGGAACAGACAAATTTGAAGTTGACACAACAAAAAAATATATAAAATTAAAAACGAATGATTTAAGAAACAATAGTATTACTGTTGAAGTAATTAATAATACAAATACTTTTTTAAAGTATATAATTCAAGTAGATAAAATAGCACCTGTTATTGAAGGGGTAAGAAGCAATCAAATATATTCAGAACCTGTTACTCCAGTTTGTGATGACGATGATATTGAAGAAGTGCAGTTAACAAGAGAAGGATTGAAAACGGTATATAAATTAGGGGATACAATCACTGAAAAAGGAATCTATGTATTAAGAATTAGTGACAAAGCAGGAAATCAGTCAATAGCACAATTTGAAATTCGATATGAAAATATAGAAAGTGACTCTTATAAAGTAGAATCACAATACATTACAAATATTACAAATAATACAACAGTAAGTGCATTTAGAAAAAAATTACAAACTAAAATGGACTATGAAATTTATCGAGACGAAAAAAAATTAGGTAATAATGAGTTTGTAGCAACAGGAGACAGATTAGAAACCGAATATAGAAAAAATTATTATTTAATAGTAAAAGGTGACATTAATAAAGATGGAATGACAAATATTACTGATTTAGTCCAACTAAGAAAATATATTTTAAAATTACAAACATTTGATGAAATGAAAGAAAAAGCAGCTGATTTAAATGACGATAAAAGACAAGACATTCAAGATTTGGTACGTATTAGAAAAATCATTATAAATAATTTAAATTAGGAGAATAGAGATGAAAAAAACAATAACAATAATATGCTTTCTAATTCTTTTATGGTTGCCAATAACGACACATGCAGCTAATATTGAATTCAAATTGGTTGCAGACAAAAATAATTATACAGTAAAAGAAGGACAAACAATAGAGATGACCATGCAATTAGGTAATTTTATTAGCATATCAAAAAATACTTCTCTAGGCTATTCAGCGACTTTAAGCTATGATGAAAATATTTTTGAAAACGTTGAAATTCTTTCTGAAAATGGATGGAATGTTTTATATAATGATATAACTCATACTATACAAGGTGATACAGATAGAGCAAATCCAAATACAGTGATAGCTAAAATAAAATTAACCTTAAAAAAGAATGATAATAGTAAAAGAAATGAAATAACAACAATACGATTAAAAAATATTTTAATTTCAGATGGTAATTTTGAAATAAAGCAACAACAGGAAGTAGAGATTAATATTACAAATAATGCAGTAGAAGAAACTACGCAAACAATTAAAGATTTAGTAATATTAACGGGAGAAAATTCACAACAAGCAATGATGTCTAATGAAAATGAAAAATTACCATATGTAGGATTACAAAGAAATATTATTATAGCAATTGCTATTTTATTATTAATTTTAATTATTATATTTAGAATGAAAGCAAGAAAAATAAAATAAAAAGTAATATAAATGTAATGAAAATGTAACTAAAACTTAAAATAAAAGCTATTGTCGGTATTTAGTAATAATGGTAAAATATACAATAATAAAAAAGAAAAAAGAAAGAGGTAGTCAAATGAAGAAGAAAATTTTAATTTTATCCATAATTATTTGTATTTTAATAAGTATTTTTAGTTTTTCTATGTCAGCAGATACAGATAAAAATATAGAATTAAACGTACCAAATCAAATTAGTATAGAAGAAGGAACTAAAAAAGTAGAAGTAGTAATGTCATTAGGTGAATTCACAGGAATAGAAGATAATATTGTACTTGGATATCAAGGAGATTTAGAATATGATAAAACTATGTTTACAAGTGCAACAATTGAAGGATTAAATGAATGGCATAATGATGCCTCAACTGTTTTGTTGGGAATGTCAGATGTTGCTAAATCTAATACTGATATTGCTAAAATAACGTTAACTTTAAAAGATGGATTAGTTAAAGGAAATACAGGAAAAATTAAAATAAACAATTTTATTTTAAGTGGTGGAGAAGATGATGAAAGATTTGAATTTACAAAAGAAATTACAGTAACAATAAAAGAAAAAACAGTAGAGCAACAACATAATACTCCTACTACTCTAGTTCCATCAACAACACCAGGCACTACAACAACGCCAACACCGGTAAGTACTTCAACAACAGAGACAAAAGAAGAGCCTAAAAAAACAACAAATAGCACTAAGCAAAATTTAGTGGAAATCAATACGAAAAAAGTAGATACCACAACTACGAACAAAACTATTCCAAAAACAGGACAAAAAGATATAAGTAAGATATTTATAATAGTTGTATTGTTAATAGGTATTTTCAGTTTTATACGTTATAAAAATATTACAATTAAGTAAACCAATAGATGAACCTTCTTGTGATAAAAAGATCATAAGAAGGTTTAAAAAATGGTAAGAAAAAACAGCAAAAAAATATTGAAAAATATCGAAAAAAGTGTTACAATTAAAATGTCGTGCAAATGATTAAATTTGGGAGATGAAAAATGAAAATAGAAAGAACAAAAAATGCCACTAAGAATATTATTTTTGGAGTAATATTGAAAATATATCAAATTATTATACCTTTTTTTATGCGTACAGCACTGATTTATTTTTTAGGAGTAGAATATTTAGGATTAAATAGCTTATTTACATCTGTATTACAAGTATTAAATTTAGCTGAACTCGGAGTAGAGCATGCTATAGTATTTAGTATGTATAAGCCAATTGCAGAAGATGATCACATACATATATGTGCTTTGATGAAATTATACAAAATTTATTATAGAATAATTGGAGCTTTTATATTAATTACAGGTTTAATATTGTGTCCATTTATGCCATATTTAATAAAAAGTGATTTACCACCAGATATGAATGTATATATTTTATATATTCTTAATTTACTAGCAACTGTATTTTCTTATTGGTTATTTGCCTATAAAAATTCTTTATTAAGTGCATTTCAAAGAAGTGATGTAACTTCTAAAGTTAGAATTAGTGTTAATACAGTTATGTATTTATTACAATTTGCAGTATTATTTTGGCTAAGAAATTACTATGCTTATATTATTTTATCTTTATTAGGACAATTAAGTATTAATATTGTCACAGCATTGGTAGTTAATAAAATGTATCCAAATTACAAACCAGAGGGTAATTTAAGCAAAGAAGAAATAAAAAAGATAAATCAACGTATGAAAGACTTATTTACAATAAAAATTAGTTCAGTAGTATTAGGAGCAGCTGATACAATTGTAATTTCTAGCTTTTTAGGTTTAAAACAATTAGCTATATATCAAAACTATTATTATATAATGAATTCTATATATGGAATTGCACTTATTGCCTTTTCATCGTTAACTGCTGGATTTGGTAATAGTTTTGAAACAGAAACAATGGATAAAAATTATAATGACTTAAATAAATTTACTTTTATTAGTTGCTGGATGAATACTGTTTGTGTATGTTGCTTTTTAGTGTTATATCAACCATTTATGAAATTATGGGTAGGACAAGAGAATATGCTAAATGATATTTATGTAATATTATTCTGTATTTATTTTTACGTTTTAGTTTTACCTATGGTTTGGGCAACAATAAAAGATGCAGTAGGACTATGGCATTATGACAGGTTTAGACCTTTAATAGGTTCAATTGTAAATTTGGTAGTAAATATAATATTAGTAAATATAATAGGTCTATATGGAATAATTCTTTCAACAATTATAAGTTATGTATTTATTACAATGCCATGGCTGTTACATAATATTTTTAAA
Source organism: uncultured Clostridia bacterium (assembly GCA_947595555.1). Classification (GTDB taxonomy): domain Bacteria; phylum Bacillota; class Clostridia; order TANB77; family CAG-508; genus CAG-269. The sequence goes on from CANQES010000007.1 coordinate 20,567, forward strand.
TATGTATATAAAAGAAGTGCCAAAGAGTATCTAAAAAAAGTTGTTATATATGTTAGCGTAAGTATTCTAGCAGCTATTCTAGTTGGCGGTATTTGTTCTATAATTCATGTAGAAGGAATTATTGAAATAATTATAAAAGGTCTAATTGCATTTAGTGTAGCAAATATTTTACAGATTATAGTATATCGAAAATTCAAAGAATATGATGACACCAAGAAATTAGTAAGACAAATAATAAAAAGATAAAAATTATAAATGAAAGGTTAATAACATGATAGATAAAGTAGTAGAGAATAAATGTACTGGTTGTAACATGTGTGGAGATGTATGTCCACAACATGCAATTAAGTATTATAAAAATAATCAAGGCTTTGCTTATCCTAAAGTAGACTATGAAAAATGTATTAATTGTGGATTATGTGTCAAAAGATGTCCAGCACTAATGGAGAATAACTTTAAAAAGGAAGTTCCAAAAGTATATGCTGCATGGGCACAAGATGAAAATATTCGATTAAACTGTACATCAGGTGGAATGTTTTATATGATTGCCAAACAATTTATATTAAATGGTGGTTATATAGTTGGATGTGTTTATTCTGAAGATTTTAAAAGTGCAAATCATATAGTTGGAAACACAGTAGAAGATTTACAAAAAATCATGGGAACCAAATATTTTCAAAGTAATTTGGAAGGGATTTATGATAAAGTAAAACAGTTATTAGAAAAAGGCGAAAAAGTATTATTTTCTGGTACACCATGTCAGAGTGCAGCTTTGCAATCTTTTTTGAACAAAGAATATGCAAATTTATACATAATAGATTTAATATGTAGAGGAATTAATTCGCCATTAGCATTTAAAAAATATATAGAAGAAATAGAAGAACAATATGGTTCTAAAGTTAAATTAGTGCGCCTAAGAGACAAGAAAAAAGGGTGGAAAAGTGCAGGTACTTACATAGAATTTGAAAATGGAAATACTTATCTTCAAGATAAAGAAAATTCACCATGGATAAAAGGTTGGCTAGGTACTGAAGGATTATATATGCGAGATTCATGTCATCATTGTAATTATAGAAGTTTACCAAGAATAAGTGATATTACTTTAGGAGATTTTTGGAAAATTCATGATATGAAACCAGAAAATATATTTAAGGGAATTTCTGCAGTTATGGTTAATACTCCAAAAGGTGAGACATTGCTTGATAGTATTAAAAACGAAATTTTTTATGACAGAAGGAATTTAGATGAATTACTAAATGGAAACCCAGCTTTGCTATATTCATCAAGAAAAAATATAAATACAGAAAAGTTTTTCAAGACGTTAGAAGACAAAAAATTTAGTGAAGCGGTTGAAAAATGTTATATAAATAAAAAAACAAGGAATAGTGAAAAAATTGTGAAGAGAGTATATAAAATTTTTAAAAGAATAAAATTTATTTTAAAAATAAATACATTTAAATTTATTAAATATAATTATTTTAGCAAAAATATAATAAGAGAAAAAAATGTATATTTAATACCACATAAAGGAACAGTTATAGATTTAAGTAAAAAAGCAAGAATTTATATTAAAGGTAGAAATTTAGAATTAGGAACAAATAAATTGAAAAAATCTAAAGCTGAAACACTTATAAGAATGAGTGGAAATGCTAAATGGTATGTAAATAATGGAGCAACATTATTTTATAATACAGTAGTTGAAGTAAAAGATAATGCAGTTTTAAATACAAAATTTTTTTCAGCTAATAGCGGAACGGTCATTGTATGCGCGAAGGAAATAAATATTGGCGAAGATGTTATGTTAGGTAGAAACATGTTAATATATGATAGCGATTTTCACCAAGTATTAGATGAAAATATGAATCCAAGTAATAATACAAAAGCAGTACATATTGAAGATCACGTGTGGTTAACATCTAATGTTACTGTATTAAAAGGAGTAACAATTGGAAGAGATTCTATAGTAACAGCTCAAACATTGATTAGAAAAGATTTTCCAGAGAATTCTATAATTGCGGGAGGATCTTCAGGAAAAGTAGTTGCTCAATGTAATGGGTGGAGCAGAAAAACTATAAAAAAAGAGGAGAAAAGATAATGTTAAATATAAAAGTAGTTACAATATTAGGTGCTAATGGAGCGATGGGAAGAAATATTTCTGCAATTTTTGCATCATTTGGACAAGCAAAAGTTTTTCTAGCATGTAGGACAAAAGAAAAAGCAATAAAAGCAGTTGAAGATGCTTATAATTCTGTAAGAGCAGAATCAATATTGCCTAATCTAATTCCAATAGATTATAGCGAAATTGAATCAGCTATTAAAGAATCAGACTTGATTTTTGAATCTTTAGCAGAAGACATGCAATTAAAAAAAGATATATATCAAAAAATTAGACCTTATATAAAAAAAGATGCAATAATTGCTACTGGTACATCAGGACTCAGCATAGAAGAATTATCAAAAGAATTTGAAGATAAAGCATTAAATTTTTTTGGAATTCATATGTTTAATCCTCCTTATAACTTAACATTATGCGAATTAATTTTACATAATAGCAAACAAGAAGTATTAGCGGAAGAGGTAGAACAATATTTAACTAATGTTTTAAAAAGAACAACAGTAAAAGTAAAAGACAAACCAGCATTTTTAGGAAATAGAATAGGCTTCTTTTTCATTAATGAGGCTTTAAAATTAGCCTATGAGAATAAAGATGAAGGTGGAATTGATTATATTGATGCTGTATTAGGTTGCTTTACTGGCAGAAATATGCCACCATTAACAACTGCTGATTTTGTTGGACTTGATATTTCTAAAGCTATAATTGACTATGTTTATGAAAACACCAATGATGTATATAAAGAGTCTTTTAAATTACCAGAGTACATTAATAAATTAATAGAAAAAGGAAACACAGGGAAAAAATCTAAAAAAGGACTATTTTATAAAAATGATGATAATAAATTAAATTATGTATATGATATAAAGTTAAATCAATACAGACCTAAAAATCAATATCAATTTTACTTTTCTAATGAGATGATAAAAAATATAAGAAATGGAAAATATGAAGAAGCAATAAAGGTTTTATTAGACGATGAAAGTCATGAAGCTATAATATGTAAAAAAATGATATTAAAATATATTATTTATTCAATTTATATAGCAGATAAAGTAGCTTATGATATTAGTTCGAGTGATGATGCCATGGTTACTGGATTTTCATGGCTACCTCCAATTGCATGGATGCAAATATTAGGAGGAAAAGATAAAATAGTGGAATTAACTAAAAAATATTTAGATGAAAATTGGCAAAATACAATAGAAAATGAGGCTTTATTAAATAAAATACCAAAAGTTTCTAAATATGACTATAGATTATTTCTTAAAGCAAAATATTAAAGGAGGAAACATGGAAAAAGTATATATTTTAGGTGGAGCTCAAACAGATTTTCAAAGAAATTGGAACAAAGAAGGAAAAAATGTTATAGCTCTTTTAAGAGAAAATATTTTTGATGCACTAAGCAATGTTTCTATTTCAAAAGAAGATATAATAAAACTTAATAAAGAAAATCGTATTGCTATTTATGTGGGAAATTTTATATCAGAAAATTATATTAATCAAGGACATTTAGGAGCATTGCTTACAGAAGTAGATAAATGTTTTTATGGAGTTCCTTCTGCAAGATATGAAGCTGCTTGTGCATCTGGTTCTGTTGCTATTGATTCTGCATCTAGTAAAATAAAAGATGGAACTTATGATGTTGCTATTGTAATTGGATTTGAAATGATGAAAACAGTAGATTCCAAAATAGGTGGAGATTTTCTTGGAAAAGCAGCTTATTATGAAGAAGAAGGAAAAAATATTGAATTTCCATTTCCTAAACTGTTTGCAAAATTAGCTGATGAAATTATAAATAAATATCAATTAGATGAAAAGAGATTTTTTAGTAACCTTTCAAAAATATCTTATATTAATTATTCAAATGCTAAACGAAACCCTTTAGCACAAACAAGAAGTTGGTATATAGATGAAAGACAAACTATGAATAGAGGAACTAAAACTAATCCAATTATAGGAGGAAAATTAGCATTAACTGATTGTTCACAGGTAACAGATGGAGCTGCTACAGTTGTGTTATGTTCTGGTAAATATAATGAAGAACGTGGAAAACAATCTAATACAATAATAAAAGGATTTGGACATCGTGTTGCTCCTATGATATTTGACAAAAAAATAAAAGATTCTCAAAGCAACGAATATATATTACCATGGACAAGAAAAGCTTGTGAAGAAGCATATAAGAGAGCAAATTTATCAGTTAATGATATAGATGTATTTGAAACTCATGATTGTTTTACTTCGAGTGAATATGCAGCAATATCTTGTTTTGGAATAACAGCTCCAGGAAAAGAATATGAAGCTATCGAAAGTAGTTCTATTAATTTTGAAGGAAAAACACCAATAAATCCAAGTGGAGGGTTAATTGGATGTGGTCATCCAGTAGGAGCCACTGGCGTGAGAATGATGTTAGATTTATATAAACAAGTTAATAACTTAGCAGGTGAGTATCAAATAAACAATTGTAGAAATGGAATGATGCTAAATATAGGCGGTTCAGCAACTACAAATTATGTTTATATTATTGGAAAAGAATAGTAAAAAACAAAAAAACGACAAGTGAAAAGTTAAATGCTATTTGACTTTAGTATAAATTATGAAATTAAGCAAATTTTTCTGGTTTTTATGTTATTTATTTTAAAAGGCGAGGAGTACAGTTTAAGTGAACCTCGTCTTTTGTTATCTTTCATATAAATAAATGTGAATACCTCATAAGGAGTTTTACCTCTATTAGTTAATAAAAGAGAAAATAATAGTTTATATTTTTTATCTGATAATCTATCTTGAAATTTATTTAAAGCATCAGACATTGAATCAACTGTTTTATTGATATGTAATATTTCTATCATAAAACAAGTAATTTTTTACTTCTCAAATTCTTAAAAAACTCGACAAGTGAAAAGTTAAATGCAATTCTGTAAAGTAAATGCAATTTGTATGAGAAAAAGCCATTTAAAAGCAATAT
>CANQES010000008.1 GCA_947595555.1 uncultured Clostridia bacterium
AAGATAGCCATTCGTCTCCACGTATAACATGTGTTGTTCTCATTAAATGGTCATCAACTGCATGTGCAAAATGATATGTAGGTAAGCCATCTGCTTTAATAATTACAATATCTTGATCATTTTCTGGGAAATCAACGTTTCCTTTGATTACATCATGATGTTTGATTTTTCTGTCTTCTCTTCCTGGAGATTTAAAACGAATAATATAATTTTCTCCATTTTTTATTTTTTCTGCCATTTCTTCTACGGTGTGGTTTCTACATTTAGCCCATACTCCATAATATCCTGGTCTAATTTTGGCTGCTTCTTGTTTTGCTCTCATTTGCTCAATGTCTTCTGGACTACAAAAACATGGATATGCTTTTCCTTGTTCAATTAGGTATTTTGCATATGACTGGTAAATGTCTTTTCTCATTGATTGTTTATATGGTCCGTAATTACCTTTTCCTTCTGTTTCAGACACCATTCCCTCATCTGGTTCAAATCCAAAATTGTTTAGAGAAGTAATAATGCCAGTTGTTCCATTTTCTACTTCTCTTTTTTGGTCTGTGTCTTCTATTCTTACAAAGAATACTCCTCCTGTTTGAGAGGCTAGTTTCTTAGCTATTAATCCTTGATATAATCCTCCTATATGAATGAATCCAGTTGGACTTGGCGCAATTCTAGTAACTATTGCTCCTTCTTTTAAATGTCTTTCAGGATATTTTTCTTCATAATAAGAAATATCCTTTGCATCTGGAAATATTAAATTTGCTAAATCTTTATAATCCATTTTTCTTCCTCCTTTGGAATGATTTTATACTTCCATTATTATTGGTATGATCATTGGATTTCTTTTAGTTTTCATGAAAATATAATCTTTTAGATTTTCTCTTGTTGTTGATTTTATTGTTGCCCAATCTGTAATGCCTCTTTCTTCGCATTTTTTAATTTCATGTCTTACTACGGATTTTACATCATCCATTAAATTTTCGGATTCTCTTACATAGACAAATCCTCTTGATATTACATCTGGTCCTGCTACTACTTCTCCTGTTGATGAATCCATTGTTAATACAATAACAATTAATCCATCTTGTGATAAGTGTTGTCTGTCTCTTAATACTATACTTCCTACGTCACCAACTCCTAACCCATCTACTAGCACTCTGCCACTTTGAACTGATGATGTTATTTCTGCTCCTTCTTCATTGATTTCTAAAACTCGACCATTTGACATCATGATGATATTTTTTTTGTCAATTCCCATACTTTGAGCTGTTTCATTATGAGCCATTAGCTGTCTATATTCACCATGTACTGGAATAAAGTATTTTGGTTTTGCTAAGGCAAGTATCAATTTTTGTTCTTCTTGGCATGCATGTCCTGAAACATGGATGGTTTCTAAAGAGCTGTAGACAACTTCTGCTCCTATTTGCATTAAGTCATCAATAACTTTTGATACAAATTTTTCGTTGCCTGGTATTGGTGTTGCAGAAATAATTACTAAATCATTTGGCGTGATTTTTACTTTTCTATGGTCCCCTGCTGCCATTCTTGTTAATGCTGACATAGGTTCTCCTTGGCTTCCTGTTGTAATAATTACTAATTGCTCATCTGTATATTTATTAATCATGTCAATATCGATAAATAGGTTATCTGGACATTCTATATAGCCAAGTTCCTTTGCTGTTTCTATCATGTTTATCATACTTCTACCACATATAGCAATTTTTCGGTTATATTTAACGGCGCAATTTACTATTTGCTGTACTCTATGCACATTTGATGCAAATGTTGCTACTACAATTCTTTTTGTACAATGTAGAAATAATTTGTCAAATACTTCTCCAATAGAGCTTTCTGACATTGTAAATCCTTTTCTTTCTGCATTTGTGCTGTCTGACATTAAGGCTAAAATTCCTTGGTTTCCTAGTTCTGCAATTCTTCCAAAGTCCATTATTTTTCCATCTATTGGTGTGTAATCTACTTTAAAGTCTCCTGTGTGCAATATTGTGCCTGCTGGTGTTGTGATTGCTAACATAACAGAATCTGGTATGCTGTGTGAACTTCTAATGAATTCCACTTTGAAGTTCTTTCCTAAGTTTATTGTTTGTCCTTGCACTACTTCGATTAGTTTTGTACTTCTTAGTAATTTGTGTTCTTCTAATTTATTTTTTATAAGTCCTACTGTTAGTTTTGTGGCATAAATTGGTATGTTGATTTTCTTTAATAAATATGGCACACTTCCTATATGGTCTTCATGACCATGTGTGATTACTAAACCTTTTATTTTATCAACATTTTTTTCTAAATATGTTGTATCTGGTATAACTAAGTCCACTCCTAACATGTCATCTTCTGGAAAAGATATTCCACAGTCTACAACTATTATGTCATTTTCATATTCAAATACTGTGATATTTTTTCCTACTTCATGTAATCCCCCTAATGGAATTATTTTTAATTTGCTTGATTTAAATATGTCTCTGTTTTTTGCTCTAGCCTTTTCCACATCTTGTGTAGATACTGTATTTCTTTTATGGTATGGCCTTGGTGTTCTAGATGTCCTTTCTGTTTTTGTAAAATTTCTTTTTCGATTTCTTTCTGGTTTTTCTTCTGTCATAAAATCTCCTTCCTTTTTTCTTTTTTGATTTTATTAAAAATGCTTGAAACAGCGAAAAAATTAGTTTGCATGATACAAAACTAATTGGATTTAAAATTATTAATATGTAACATTAAATAAAGTTTATTGTCTATGTGGCTTTCTCTCTTATCCTTTCATAGAATAAACTTGTTTATAAATCCGATCATTTTTATTATTTACATTATTTTTTCTGTTCATACATTTTGCGGTCTTTAATAAAATCTCATTTTTACTATTTTGTATTATACTATATTTTTCCAAAAAAGTCAAATTCCACATTACAGGTCTTTCCTGAATGTGGAATTTTTATTAATTATTTTCTCCTCTACCTTCTGGAAGTGCATCTGAGTAATCTACTACAATTCTTATTCTGGTTATTGCTTTGATTGCTTTTACAAATTTGCTATTTTTTATTCTTGCCCATAAGCTTGGTTTTGCTTCAAATGTTGTTTGTTGTACATATTGTTGCTGTTCTTCTACAGGTACTACTGGTGCTACTGGTTCTGGTTGTTCTACTGCATTTGCTACTGGTTGCTCTATTATGTCTTCAACTGGTGCTGGAATTGATTTTAATGCATCTGCTATTTCAATTCCTATGTAACTTAAAGCTTTTGATCTGTCTTCTATTCTTTCCATGTCGATTTCTATATGTAGATTTGATTCTAAGTTATTTATTCTTGCATTTAATAGTTTTAGCGCATCTTGATAGTCTTGTGTTTCTTCTCCTTTTGAATCTCCTACAATGTTTAATGTTTCTATGATATCTTCAGAAAATACTTTTTCTGCATTTTTTACTTGCTCTTTCCAGTCTTCTTCATCATTTTCTATGGCATCTAATACATCTCTTAATTGTCCTGCAACTGCTATGTTTTGCTCTCTTTGTCTAATTAGTTCTTCTATTTTCTTTGTATTTTCTTCAAATTGATTTGTTGCAAATTCAACTAGCCCATAAGCTGCTTTATATACACTTGCTGGGAAGTTTTTCTTTTTAGGATATTCAATTAAATACATTTTTATTGATTCAATTAAATCTTTGAAGTAAGAATCATCTTCTAATTGCACAATTTGCTTTTTGCTTTTTGGATTAATTAATTTTTGTATTTTATCTATATTTGACAATATTTTTTCTTCTGTGATAACCATTCTCACATTTACTATGCCTGATTTTGACATTGTAATGTACCTCCTTTTATCTTACGCATGATAGCCTTTTGACTTTTTCACTTATCATTATACACGAACTGACAAGAAACTACAAGTAGTTTGATTAATTTTTTTTTTATTTTTTTATTACAAAAATATTACAAAAATGTTACATTTGTTTTCGCTATGCCGTAAGATTTTTTAGTTTAGTACTGTTTTGATTTCTTCAAATCTTTTTATTTTTTGTGTTGTTGTTTTTATTAGCTCATCTCCTGTTAGAATAATGTCTCTAATGTATTTATATGCTGGCATAGTTTTATTTACTTTTTTTACTTCCTGCCAAATTAACTCTCTTATTTTTTCTTCATCTGTTGTTCCATATATTGCTTCCGCTAGTTCTTTATCATACACAATTTTACAACATATTTTGTAGTCTCCATCTTCTTCTGGTTTTCCATAAACAAAACTTTCTTTTACGCCTTCTATTTTATTTAATAATGCCTCCAATTCTTCTGGATAAATATTTTTTCCATTTTTTAATACTATTACAAATTTTTTTCTTCCTGATATGAAAATATATCCGTCTTTATCTATTTTCGCTAAGTCACCTGTATGAAACCAACCATCTTCATCTATTGCTTCTTTAGTTGCTTCCTCATTTTGATAATATCCTAACATTATTGAGGGACCTTTTACTATTAGTTCGCCAATTCCCTCTTCATTTGGTTCTGCTATTTTTACATCTAAACTTGGAAAGGCCTTTCCGATTGAACCTAGTCTTCGATATTTGTCATCTTCTGATGCGACTACTGGTGAGGTTTCTGTTAGTCCATATCCTTGATACATTGTAAATCCTAATTCATTAAATCCTTTTTCTGCTTCTGAATCTAATGCTGCTCCTCCAGCTACTAGTAATCTTAGTCTTCCTCCTAAATTTTCATGTACTTCTTTAAAAAGTTTTCTTCTTATATCAATTTTAAATTTTAATAAAAATTGACTGATTTTTATTCCTTTTTTTACAGTTTCTAATTTACCCTTTTTCTCAATTCCTTTCATCACTTTTTTATACATGGATTCAAAAAGTATTGGAACAGAAATCATAGCTGTAATTTGAAATTCCTTTATATTGTCTGCTATATGTCTAATTCCTTCACAAAATGCTATGCAAGAACCTTTTGAAATTGGATATAAAAATCCTACTGTGCATTCAAATGTATGATGTAATGGTAAAAATGATAGGAATGTATCATCTTCATCTACAATTATTGTAGATGCTATGTCAAATAAGTTACTGCATATGTTTTTATGTGATAGCATAACTGCTTTTGACATGGCTGTAGTTCCTGATGTAAATAACATTGTTCCCATTGCTTCATTGTCAATTTTACTATCTAAGAATTCTTTGTTTCCTTCTAGCATTAATTGTTTTCCCTGTTTTATTATTTCTGCTTGTGAATATATTCCATTTTCTTGTTTTTCTATGTCCATAGAAATAAAATATTTTACATTAGTATTTTTTTTCTCTTTTATATCTTCCATGATAGCATCATATTTTTTAGAATAAAATATTGCTTCTACTTCAGAACGGATTATTAAGTTTTCTATTTCAATGTCTGGTAATGCTTTGTCTAGTGGTACTACAATTCCTGTTCCTGCTATAACCGCTAAATATGCTACGCCCCATTCATAACGATTTTCTGAAATAACAGCAATTCTTTTTCCTTTTAAGTTCATATTTATAAGACCTGTTCCAAGGTAGTTTATTTCTTCTCTAAATTGTTTATGTGTTATAAATCTGAATTTTCCTTCTGTTTCAGTTTTGAATTTATATGCTGGTCTATCACCATAAATGTCTCCAGTTTTTTCTAGCATCTCTTTTAGGTTTTCATATTTAGGCATTTTGTGTATTGCTTCTCTCATTTTATTTTCAACCCCTCTATTATAGTGTTTTCAAATTCTTTAAATAATTTCATCGTTTCAATTGGTTCTTTACTTCTGGCTTTGTAGACTAAGCTAGAACATATTAGTCCGTAGATTTCAGATGCTATTGCTTGTGCATTTCCTTGTTTGATTTGTTTTTGTTTCATTCCTTCTTCTACTATGTTTTCTATTTTATTGATGTATTCTAAAATGTGTTTTTTGCATTTTTGATTTCTTGCTTCGTTTCCCCAAAATTGACTTAGTAGTATTGTAATTAAATCTTCATATTTTACTACTATTTTGATTTGAATTAGTACAATAGCTTTTATTTTGTCAATATAATTAGGAAATTTTGATGTTTTTATGTCTATACTATTTTGTAAAAGTTTTATTCCTTCTTCTACTAGAAAATTAAATATTTCTTCTTTACTTGAAAAGTGATAATATAACGTCCCTTTGGCTACTCCTACTGTTGCCGTTATATCTTCAACACTAGTTGCATCATATCCTTTTTCTGCAAATAGTTTCATTGATGTTTCAAATATTTTTCTTTTGGTTTTGTTCATATTTTAACACCTTTCTCATTTTCATTTTTTTAATTATATATTTTATTGTATTTTTTTGCAATAGTTTTTATGTTATTTGAACTGGTAGTTCAATTTTATGATTTTAATATTAATCTTGCAAATTTACGTAAAATATGTTATAATTTTATCAATGCTTTAGCATTGTAACCGTAGACCCATGCACTAAAGGAGGGAAGGCATTATGAGAAATTATGGAAAAGGATATTCTTGTGCCTTTTGTAACAAAAGTGGTGTCAAATTATGGCGCCCGCCAATGGACGTAAGTCCACTTACGTGTGCAAGTTGTTCGGAACAGTTTCAAGTTGTCCCAACAGATGAGCAGCTAGTCGTGGATTCGGGTGTGGAACCTAATCTCGTCCCAGCAGTATTGGACGAGGATGATAACTTCGAGGAGGTGAATTTTGCCTCTGTGAGCGACTGGGAGGCATGGGGAAGCTTACCTACTAGGTAATATATGTAGGTAAAACAAGGATTTGGGGGCCGTCCCCAAATCCTTATTTTACTGTTATATGTTCTTTTAATGTCTCAAATTTCGCATGTCCAATGCCGTTTTACGTTTTTTATATCTTCAATGCTATTAAATTTTCCGTTTTCTTTACGATAATTAATAATTTTTTTTGCAGTTGAAGGACCAATTCCTGGTAATGTTTCTAATTGCTCTTGAGTTGCTGTGTTTATATTTATTTTTGCGTTTTGCTTTTGTTTATTTATTATATTATTTTGTGTTGAGTTGTATTCCTGTTTTTCTTGTTCGTTTTTTTTATCTTTTTCGTCTTGTTTTTCTTGTTTTGTTGGTATGTCTATTTTCATGCCATCTTCTAGCTTGTATGCTAGATTTATATCATCTAGACATGCATTTTCTTTTAGTCCTCCAGCCTTGTCTATGGCATCTGCAATTCTGCTTCCTTCTTCCATTTCGATTATTCCTTCTTGGTTTACTGCTCCTGATATATGTACTAGTATTCTCTCTGCTTCTGTTTTTTTTGGTTTTTCTGTTTCTTCTTCTATATTATCGTCTATGTCTATTGTTTCTTTAGTATTTTCTTCTTTTGCATATATATGATAGCATGTACATGCAATTATTGCTGCTATAATAATTACTATTATAATTTTATAGTTTTTCTTAAAATTATACATTGAAAACCTCCTTTTTACTTTAAATTTTTGTTGAATTTTTTAGAAAATTGATATATTATTGTTTATATAAATTTAGGAGAATAAAAATGAAGTTAATTTTGAAAAAAATATTAATATTATTAATTACGATTTTATTGTTTTTTTTCCATTTTTCTTTTGCTTTTGCTGCTATAGGTGAACCAACTGATAAACCAACTTTAGTTTCAAAAGCTGCAATTTTAATGGATAATAAAACAGGTAAAATTTTGTATGAAAAGAATGCTAATGAAAAAATGTACCCTGCTAGTACTACAAAAATTATGACTGCTATTCTTACTTTGGAAAATTGTAATTTGAATGATGTAGTAACAGTAAGTTATGATGCTATTAAGTCTATACCAGAAGGATATTCTATTGCTTATTTGCAACCAGATGAACAATTGACAGTTGAACAGTTATTACAACTTACATTAGTTATTTCGGCAAATGATGCTGCTAATGTTTTGGCTGAACATGTTGGTGGTTCTATAGAAAGTTTTGTTTCTATGATGAATACAAAGGTGAATGAACTTGGGTTATCTAATACTCATTTTACTAATTCTTTTGGTATGCATGATGAAAATCATTATACTACTGCACAAGATTTAGCTATGATTATGGCATACTGTATGAAGAATGAAAGTTTTAGAAAATTAGCTGGTAGTGCATCTTGTGCTATTCCTGCTACTAATAAATATGGTACAAGAACTCATAATTCTACTAATGCCTTAATAGTGCCAACTAGTAGTAATTATTATCGTTACTTAACTGCTGGTAAAACAGGATATACAAGTCAAGCTGGTGATTGTTTTGTTTCTTGTAGCTATAAAGATGATCTTGAATTGATTTGCGTTATTTTAGGTGGTACAACTGTGAATGGAACATCGACTAGATTTTCAGAAACAAGAATTTTATATGATTATGGTTATGATAATTTTTCTATAAAAACTTTATTGAATGAAAATGATATTGTTACACATATCGAGGTACCAAATGGTACAAATGATTCTAAAAGTTTAGACTTGTTGGCTAATAAATCTATATCTACTTTGTTAGGTAATTCAATGTCAAAAGGTGATATTCCTTTTGAGATAAGTTTAAATGAAAATATAAAAGCTCCTATTGAAAATGGTGACATTTTGGGAAGTGTTTCTTATGTGATTGATGGGATTAAATATGAATCTAATTTGATTGCTTCTCATTCTGTTGAAGAATCTAAATTGTTATTGTATGTTTTTGAGATTGGAATTGTTTTTTTGATTTTAATTTTTATTTGTAAAATATGTTTATCTAAGAAAAAAAGGAATTTTTAAGGCAGATATAAAATCTGCCTTATTTAATTTTCAAAATCTTTACCTATTATGATTGTTACATCTACTTTGCTTGAACTTGACTCGCTATTTGATATTGTTCCTGCTCCAAGTACATTTTGCATATTTTTTAATAAAGTTTCTTTAACATTTTTCTTGTTTACGATTGTAGTTTTTGCAGTGGTAGTTGTGCTTCCTGTTCTAGTTACTTTATATCCTGCCCCTTTTAATTGGTCTACTACTTTTTGTAATTTGTTGCTAATTCCACTACCGTTTAAAACTTCAATGCTGATACTTTCTTTATTACTGTTAGTAGATGTTGTTCCGTCTTCTGTCTCATCTTCTTCTGTTTCTTCTATATCTCTGTCATAAAATAGTTCTTGGATTAATTTTTCTGTTTCTTTTTCATCATGTAGAAATACCCATGCTCCATTTGAATTTTCATTTGTGTTTCTTCCTGGCAAAACTGCTGTTAACATGTTGTCTGTATTGAATTCTACAATATATGGAATATAATCTTTTGCTACATCAAAGTCAATATTGGTTTCTACATATTCTTCTGCTATGTCAAGTATGTCCCCTAATTTAAATATATTTGATGGTTGTGCAGTTTGCTTGATAACTTGCATAATGAATTCTCTTTGTGTTCTCATTCTTCCAGTATCATTGTCACCATATTCTACTGGATATGTTGTATTATTATTATTATGCCTAAATCTAACTAATTGCTCTGCTTTGTCTCCATCTAATAATTGTTCTCCTGGCTCTAAATGAATATGTAGGTCTTGTCCTAAATCATCATAGTCCATTTTTATAGGTACATTAAATGTTACTCCTCCAATGACATCAACTAATTTTATTAATGCTTCTGTTTTTATTACCACATAATATTGGATGTTTAAACCTGTAATGTCATTTACTTTTTTTAATGTTTCATCTGGTCTATGTGAAATATTGTATAATGCATTTATTTTTTCATATGCAGTTGCTCTTGCTGGAGTCTTTCCTGTGTAGGTATCTCTTGGAATTGATAATAGTGTTGCCTTTTGTGTGTTTGGATTATATGATGCTACCATTATTGTGTCTGTTAAGTCTACTCCTTCTTGGTCTGTACTAATTCCTAATAATAATACTCTAAATTCTCCTAAATTCTTTTTGGTGTTTTCATCGTGTCCTACCACAGTTGCAAGCATTCCTGAAACTCCTCCACCATTTTTTTGTACACGATAGATAAACATTCCTATTGCTATTACTAAAATTATAAATATTACAAATAAGACCTTTTTCCATGTTTTCATTTTTGCTTTTTTCTTTTTTTTCTTTTTATTATTCGTTTGTTTGTTTCCCAAAATTATTCACTCCTAAATTTTTATGAAATTAGTATAACAGAAACATATTTAAAAATCAATAAATTATTTTAAAAATACCTTTAAAATATTATTTTCATACATTGTTTTTCCAACAAAAGATTTATCTATGTTTTGCTGTACAATATTTTCTGGATTGATTTGACCAAACATTCCCACTATTAATAGTACTACATATGTAAGTAAGATTCCTCTTAAAATTCCATATACTATTCCTCCTGTTTTGTTTATTTGATTTAGGATTGGTAGTTTTGAAACTGCATCTGCTAATGCTGTTACAAATCTTAATATGATTCTGATTGCAATATATAGGATAACAGTAATTCCCAATTTTATAATGTTTACTGCTAGTGTTCTTGCTGTTTCTGGTAAGATGTCATTTTTAGCAGTTTCTGTAATTTGATTTACAATTCCATCTACTTCTTCTCCTTGAATAATGTCATTTGCTTTTTCATATATAGCATTTTCTATACTTTCATCTATAGCTGTTGCATTTATTATAAAATTTGATACTGGTTGGTATAATATAGCAGTAACCAAAACAGCAATTAAAAAACTGCATAAATGTATTGCAAGTTTTACTAATCCCTTTCTATAAGCTAAAAATGTTGATATTGCAACAATAGCAACAATAATTATATCTACAATAATTCCCATTTTATTTTCCCCCTATAAATTAATAATTTCAATTTTGTCTCTATAAATAATTCCCGCTATGCTATCAGATACTACAATATCTGTTATCTCCTGTTTAGCTATATATCTTTTAACTAGCCATCCATCTGTATTAATAAATTCTATCTCTGTTCCAACGTTTAATGCTATCATATTACCATATGTATAAATTTCTTTTGCTACAGCATCTACTGTATATTCTTTGTTTTGCTTATTTTCTGTATGTACAATGTTAACAATAGAATTTGCTGTGAAAAGTCCTGTTGATTTTTCTTCAATTTGTACTGCATGATTTATTAATTCTATTGATTGAAAAATTATTTTTTTATTCTCATTATTTATCAATAGGTTATCTTGATTATTTTCAATTATTCTGATTTCATCTGTGTACATGCATATTAATTTATCTTTATCTTGATATTGAATATTAGTTATTAGTTTATCTGTTGCACTTTGATATGTATTTTCTAAATAATCCTGTGTTTCATCTGAACTTGCTTTTTCAATTGATATTATTCTTATATTAGATTGTATAATAGTTCCAGAAGTATCAACTTCCGCAATAGCTAAGTGTTTATTGTCATTCGAAATTGACACATCTACTGCTCTTGTAGAAGCTAAAAAGTTTTTAAATAACAATGTTCCTTCTGGATTATATACAGCAATTACTGTTTTATGAATAGTATCTGTTATTATTGCTACTACATATCCATTTTTATTGACATATATATCAGCAATGTTTCCATCAACAGTAGTTTCCCATGCAATTTCTTTGTCTGCTATTGAATATAATTTTTTACCATTTTTTTCTGCAATTACTAGAAATCGATTTGCTGAACTGAAAGTAGGATTTGATATTGTAACTTCTAGATTGCTTTCCTGATTTCCTGTATTGTTGTATATTATAAATTGGTTTTTGCTCAATATTCCTATATATTTACTGAAAGCATATATATTTGAATTTTCTTCTTTCAGTTCTATCATGTTAACTCTATCTTGCATAACTTCTTTTCGAAAAATATTTTTGTCTATCCATTCCATGACATTCCTGTTTGTTTTATATAATGCAATGATAGTTATAATAATGACTACTACAATGGCAACTATAATTGATATTATTATTTTCTTTTTGCTTATTTGTTTTTGATTTGGTTCTTTCCAATAATCTTTCATGTTTTTAATTTCTCCTTCGCATGTCATTATATAATTTATACCAGTTTTTAATATTTTTTTCAAGTCATTATGATAATTTACTAAAAATGCATCTCAAATTAGCAAAAAATTTGAGATGCATTTTTTGTCCTTTTTCTATTCATTTTTATTTTTTAATTTTCTTTTCCTTTATTCATCCATTCCTTTCCGTCTACTACCCTTGTTACCATCATAGAAGAAACTGTGTCTCCAACTACATTAAGCATAGTAGCTGGTGCATCAATAATTGTAGCAATCATTGTTAGTATTGGCAATGCTGCTACAGGATATCCCATCATTGTAATTATTAGCATTTCTGATATTGTTCCTCCACCAATTGGAACTGCTGTTATTAATAAGTTTGCTAGTAGAGCAACTCCCAATACTCCTAATACCTCTCCAGTTGTTGCTAATGATGTTCCAAATAAGCATACTAAAAACATTATTTTAAATACTGAACCGATTATTGAACCATCTTTGTGGAAGCTTGTTCCTAATGGTATTGTTGTTTCTGCAATATCTGCTGACACTCCCATTTTTTTACTACATTCAATATTGACTGGTATTGAAGCAGCACTAGAGCATGTGGCAAGTGCAGTTAAAGTTGATGGTAATACATTTTGCCAAAATACTTTTATTCCTTTTCTTCCTCCTGCTATAAATGCATATAGTGTATATACAATAAAGTAAAATGCAGTTGATACAATTAAATAAATTACAAATGTCTTTAAATATCCTACAGCTATAGATGCTCCATAACCTCCTACTAATGACGCAAAATAGCATCCTAACCCTATTGGTGCATAATACATAATTATTTTTACAATATTGTGTACTATGTCATTTGCAGATATTAAAAAGTCTAATACTGGTTTTGCTTTTTCTCCTGTCATGTTCATTGCAATGCCAAAAATAATTGAAAATACTAGTAAAGCAATGATATTATCTTTTGATAATAGTTTTGAAAAATCATTTACAGATAATAATTGAACAGTTCTGTCTGCTATTGTTATTTCTTCTTCATTTTCTTCTGTTTCGTCTGTGGTTGTTTCTTCCATTGCTGCACGTATTTTTTCACCATCTTCTGTATCAACTAATTTTACAAAATATGTACTTGCAAAACCAACTAATACAGCTATAATAGATGTAATTACAAATACTGCTATAATGGTCACCATGATTTTTCCTAATCGTTTCGGCGTTTTCATTTTAGCAATTGATGTTGTTAGTGTTAAAAAAATAAGTGGAACAATGATAACTAATAAAAGATTTAAGAATAGATCTCCAAAAGGACTTAAAATTGTTGCTTTTTCTTGAAATATAATTCCTATAATTGCACCAACAATAATCGCAACAAGTAAAATTATTGTTGTTTTGTAATTTGATAAAAATTTTTTCATAATACTACCTCTTTTCTCATTAAGGTAACTAAGAATATAATTATATTCCTAGGATTTGTGTTTATTATATAGTATTATGTTTTAATTTGCAATATTTTTATATGATTTGTTTTATATGGTTTATCTTGCAAGTTTCAAGGATATATATTTCTATTACATCTATTCGAACTGATATATTTTTTAGTTTATTTTTATAAATATAATATCTGATAGCAGATGTCATATGTTTTTGTTTGTTTTGATTTACACTATCAGCTGGGTTTCCATACTTGAAATTAGAACGTGTTTTTACTTCTATAAAAACCAATTCTTTTTTGATTAAATCTTTTGCTATTATATCAATTTCTCCTTGCCTACATAAAAAATTTCTTTCCACAATCTCATATTGATTTTCTTTTAAATATTGACATGCTATATTTTCTCCCCATTTTCCTATTTCTTTTCTAAAATACATATATATCCTCCTGTTACTTTTTTTATATATCCTTCTAATTCTAGCATTAGTAATGTATGATTAATGTCTGCTATACTTTTACTTGTTTTTTCATATATCTCATTTAGTGATATTGGTTCTTCTTTAATTTGTTGATAAATGTCATTGTATTCTTGGTTGTTGCAATGTCTTTTTATATAATTTGACATAGATATTTTTTCTTTTGGTATTTTTTTATATGTTAAAAAAGGAAATTCTTCTATTATATCTTTTGTATTAGTAACTATTTTGGCTCCTTTTTGAATTAGATGATTATTCCCTACACCATGTATATCGTTTACTTCATGTGGTAAAGCAAATACTTTTCTTTTTTGTTCTTTTGCTAATCTTGCTGTAACACTAGTTCCGCTTCGATATGCTGATTCTATAACTAATATTCCTAAAGCTATACCGCTTACAATTCGATTTCTTTCTAAAAAATTTTTAGATTTTGCTTTTTCTTCTGGTGGATATTCTGTTATTATTAATCCGCCATTTTGTATGATTTGTTTATAAAGTACATTATTTTCTTTTGGGAATATGTGTTTTAACCCATTTGCTAGTACCGCTATTGTTTTTCCTTTTTCTAATAAAGTGGTTTTATGTGCAATTGTATCAATTCCAACTGCCATGCCACTTCCTATTGTAATTCCTTGATATACTAATTCTCTTGTAAATTTTTCTGCTAGCTTTATTCCATTTTCTGAACATGCTCTTGAGCCAATGATTGATATTATATTATTTTTTAATAATTCAATATGTCCTTCATAATATAGTTGTTTTGGTGGATTTTTTATTTTTTTTAATGATTCTGGATATTCTTTGTCATCCAATGTTATAATTTTAATATAATCACCTCTCCTATTTTTGCCAATATTTCCTGTCTAAGCTCCTATACTGAATAGCTTCTGCTAAATGCTTTTCTTCTATTTTTTCACTTGCTTCTAAATCAGCTATCGTTCTTGCTACTTTTAAAATTTTATGATATGCTCTCATGCTTAATCCTAACTTATCTATTGCAATTTCTAATATCTTTTTGCCACTGTTTGTAATAGTGCAAAATTTTTCTATTAATTGTGGCGTTAGCTCTGAATTAGAAAATATATTTATTTTTTTGTATCTCTCTATTTGTATTTTTCTTGCTCTATTAACTCTGATTTTTATGTCTTTTGATGTTTCTATTTTTTGCTTTGTTTCTATTTGAGAATATTTAATCGGATTTACTTCTATATGAATGTCAATTCTATCTAAAAGTGGTCCACTTACTCTATTTATATATTTTTTTATTTGTTCTGATGTACATGAACATTTCTTTTCTTTTGAACCATAATATCCACATTTGCATGGATTCATACTAGCTATTAACATGAATTTACACGGATATGTAATTGTTGTGTTCAAGCGACTTATGCTTATTTTTCTGTCTTCTAATGGTCCTCTTAAAGATTCTAGGCTACTTTTATTAAATTCTGGTAGTTCATCTAAAAATAATATTCCATAGTTTGCTAAGCTTACTTCTCCTGGTCTTGGATATTTTCCTCCTCCTACTAAGGATATTTGTGTTACTGTATGATGTGGATTACGAAAAGGTCTTGTTGTTATAATTGGTTCTTCTGTTGAGTTTAATCCAAGAATACTATATATTTTTGTTACTTCTAGCATTTCTTCTAAATTCATATCTGGTAAAATTGTTACCATTCTTTTTGCAAGCATAGTTTTTCCTGAACCTGGCGGTCCGTATTAATAAACAGTTATGTCCTCCACTTGCAGTTACTTCTAGTGCTCTTTTTACACTTTCTTGTCCTTTTATGTCTGAAAAGTCAATGCTATATTTTATATTTTTAGTTAATTCCTGCTCTTCTATTTCTGATTTTATGTCATATGTTCCATTTAAGTAATTTATTACTTCTCTTATTGTGCTTATTGGGCATATGTCAATGTCTTTAATAATAGATGCTTCTTTAATGTTTTGTAACGGAAGAACTATTCTTTTTATTCCTATTTTTTTTGCTTCTATACAAATTGGTAAAATTCCTTTTGTTTTTTCTATGTTTCCATTTAGTGATAGTTCTCCTATAAAAATTGTCTCTTTTAATATTTTTTCTAATTGTGGATTTTTAATTTTTTTACTAGCTATTAATATTCCTACTGCTATTGGTAAGTCAAATATTGAACCTTCTTTTTTAGTACTTGCTGGAGATAAATTAATTACAATTTTTCTACTTAAAAATTCTATGTTGCTATTTTTTATTGCTGATATTACTCTTTCTTTTGATTCTTTTACACTTGTGTCTGGTAAACCTACGATTTTAAAATCAGGCATTCCATTTGATATGTCTACTTGAATTGATACTAAGTATCCATCTAGTCCCTGTAATGCCATACTTTTTATGATTGATAGCATATTTTCCTTTCTTCTTGTATAGTTTAAATATCTGAGGCCACACTATGGGATAAATTTCAAAATTATGGAGTTTTTTGTTTTTTATTAAATATTACTTTCTTTATTACTTTGGGTTTGGGGATTGTAATTTGGGGAAAGGACTAAAATTATACTTTTTATTTTGGGGTTTTGATAGTATGACCTCAGATATTTAAACTATATAAGATTATTTGATTTTAATGATTTGATTTTTGCCAATTTGGCCATGATTTAATTTTACATAAAATTAATAGAATAAATTTATAATGATTATAAATTATTATGATTATAATGTCTTTTCTATTTTTTGTCAATAGTTTTCGTAAACTTTTTAAATTATTTTGTTATGTCTCTAACGAAATAATTTAAAAAGTTTTATATTTTTGTGTTTATTTTAGTCATCCATTTCTCTGTCTTTTTCACTACTTTTTGTTGTAGGTTTAATTTCATTTTTTGCTTTTCCTTTTGTTCTTTCTTTGTCTACTCCAATTATTCTTTTTTGTAATTCTATTTCTTTTTGATTTAATTTTCTATCTGTTCGATTTTCTCTTAATTTAAGTGCTTTTTTTATATCTTCTTCTGAAACTAATTCAGGTCCACCCTGTTTTCTATATAAATTTCCAAATGCATTTCTAAATCTTTTACTTTTTTCTTCCATTTTTAACACTTTCCTTTTATTTTTTCATATATGAATATTATACCATAAATTGATTTTTTTGCAACTACTTTTATGAATGTTTGCATATTATCCAATTAATAATTTAACAATAATTAAGCAAATAACTCCTGGAAGTCCTAACAGTCCGCGCAATTACACTAGTAAAAAAATTTAAACCTATATGAAAATTGAAATTTGTACCTATCAAATTAATAATATATATACAGCTTCCACCCAAAATTGAGTTAACAATTAGTTTTAAAATTTTTTTTAATGGTAAGATAAATATTCTTCCAAATATAAATAAAAAACAAATGCAAGCTAAATATGTAATTAAATTCATATCCATTCAATTCACTCCTAAAAAAAACGATAATAATTTCTTATTATCATTTTTATGATGTAAATTGGACAAATATTACTTTACCTAAACGGCTTCCTCTCCTTCATCCCATAATGTATATTTAATATCATTAATCATATCTACTTCTAGTCCTTTTTGTTTTGCTAACCCTATTAAATAATCTAATTTAGCCTGATTAGCTTTTATTTGATATGTGTAGTAATCTACTAATCCATCTTGAGCATATTCAAAATTGCGATTAGCAGCTTTTAATTCTTCTCTTGTTTTTATAATAGTTCGAATTAGTTCTATTTCTTTTTCTATTTCTGTTTTTTCTACTATTTTTTCTTCTTTTACATAATATTCATTTTGCATAGAATATCCCCTTCCTATTCTATTTTTAACTTATTATATTCATATTATTTATTTTTATTCTCATTTTATAAATTAATTTGCTCAAACCTCTTGTTTTTTTCGCAATTTTGTAGGATAATATATATGTATAGTTATAATTGGAAAGGGATTTATTGAATGAAATATATAGACAAATTCTTGAAAAAATTAAATACAGATAGAAATACCTTTGCTACTTATTTATTAACTTTGATTACTTCTTATTTAGTAGTTGATAGGATTGTAGAAATGTTATTAATGATTTTTACTGGTGTTTCCTATTCTTATTGGGGGCCAATTCAATACTTATTGGCAATTGCTTGCCCTGTTTTTGCTTTTGCGTTTTGTCCTACATCAAAATTCGCTAAAACAAAATCATATAAAATAACATTATTCTATGTTTATATAATTGCCTTATATGTGATTGCTATTTCTATGTTTACCCAATGGCTTAACATGGGAGCTTGGTTATTACTATTGTCTGTACCCAATTATCCAGAATTAATTTCCGAGTTTTCAGATTTAGTAACGCCTGCTTTTACTAGTATTTCTATATACTTACCATTAGCTACAATATACCCAATGTTTAAATTTCTATATTTTAAAGTTAGAGATAATCCTCTTCATTTACGTTCTATTTGGGACTATCGTGGTATAAGCCTAGCTAATAAAAAAGAAGGACATGGTCCTTATACATGTGAAGTATTTTTATGTGTAGACGATGAAAAAAATCAGAATGTTGTAATACCAGAAAATTCTAGATTTCAATCTTTATTTGTCTGTGGTGGTTCTGGAACTGGAAAAACTTCTCTAATATATGAACCATTAATGGCGAAAGATATTGAAAGAAAATATTTCTTCCGAGAGGCATCTAAAGAATTAGGATTTACAGCATTAAAGACTAATATTGCTATTTTAAATAAGCCTTATGATAATGATTATTTAAATAAAAATTTTAACTTAAATATGTTATCACCAGTAAGTGGAAAAGAAAGTATATTTAATACTTATTTAAAGAAAATGATTTTAGGTACTATTGGTGGAGAAACTGTTTATAGAAATCTTGGTCTTACTTTAATGGCTCCTGATTCTGAAGTAATTGACCATATGACAGATGTTTGTAAAAACTTTGGTATTAATTATGATATAATAGATCCATCAAATCATAACTCTATTGGTTTAAATCCTTTTATATATGACGACCCTGCAAAAATTGCAGTTACAATATCTTCTGTATTAAAAGCAATGTTCTTGTCTTCTAATAATAATCCAGAAGAAGCTTACAAGGGTGATGTTGCAACACAAGCAATTGAAAATGTTACTATTTTATTAAAAGAAATATATCCAAGGATGCATGAAGGTACGCTTCCTAATATGGAAGATTTACTAAAGTTATTAACAAATTTCGAATTAATTGAAAAAATGTGTGAAATTATGGCACATGATGAAGATTTAAAGGAAAAATACTCTATACAACTTACTTATTTTAAAAAGAATTTTTACAAAGATGCTCCTGGAAAATCTGAAATTGAAAAATATATTTATACAGCAGTCAGTCAATTAGATAATTTATTAAGAATTCCTGGTATTAAACCAATTTTATGTAATAGGCATAACAATATAAATTTTGATGCTGCTTTAGCAAATGGACATATGATATTTGTTTGTACTAGACGTGGTGATTTAGGTGCTACTGGTCATAAAGCCTTTGGATTATTTTATTTAATCTCTATGCAAGATGCTGTTTTAAGGCGACCTGGAAACGAAAGTACTCGTATTCCTCACTTCTTGTACATTGATGAATTTGCTGATTTTATCTGTAAAGCAACAGAACCAATATTTACTTTATATCGCAAGTTTAAAGTTGCTTCTACAATATCTGTACAAAGTTTAGCACAACTAGAAGTTCATGGTCAAAAAGAAAATTACCGATCTATTATTTTATCAAACTGTGCTAATAAAATATTTACAGGTAATGCGGAATTTAATGAGATTGAATGGTGGTCTAAAGAATTTGGTAGTCATAGGGAATGGAAATATACATCTTCTATGGATATGAATAAATTAGAATATGATTCTAAGGTAGGATCAGTTGAATGGAAATACGTTGATACTTTAAAACTTGGAAAATTGCAATCCTTAAAGTTAAAACAGTGTGGTTATTTAATTAAAGGTGATGGTGGAAGAATGTTAGCTGGACCTGGAAATTTACAATTCTTAGAATCTAAGTATAAAGAACCACAAAAAATTAAGAACTATGATTTTGATAAGTATTTAGATGGTGTCAATGTTACATCTGATACAGAGAGTAATGATACTTCCAAAAAGAAAAAATTAGATTTAAAAAATCTTAATTTCATGGATGATAGAAATGAATTTGACCCTATTCAAACAGATGTGTCTGATGCAAAATTTTTATTTGATAATGAAGATGCTATTGTGGTTAATTTAAAAAAAGGCAATCCTAATAGCAATTGAAAGCGAAGATAAAATAAATCTTCGCTTTCTATGTTTGTATTATTATTTAAAATTTTGGTGATGTAAGTGAACTTATAATAAGAGATATAAGTATTAATATCACAGCTATTACTAATGCAATTAATGTAACTTTTTTGATAAACTGTCCAAATGAATTACTACTGGTATAAATTTTATATAAAATAAGTGTTTCAAATACAATAACAACAATACCTAAAAGAATAGCTAATATATTAAATCCATTATTAAATATTGAAACAATTACTCCATATATACCATTAGTAATTAAAGCTATTTTTAAATTATAATTTTCGAAAATATAGTATAGGACAAATAGCATTAAAATGCTTATAATTAAAGATATAACATTCATAATTGTTCTTCCTTTCTTTTGTAAGATTTACATATTTATTAAAACATATCTTAATTTTTTTGTCAATATTTACTTATGCTGAACGATAAAATGTCTACACTTTATTTTAATAATTCTAATATTTTTTCTTTTAATATGTTCTTTCTTTTTTCATAGAACTCTCCAAAATTATCGATGTCTAAAGATGTATTCTGTGGTATTAAAGCATGTTCAGAGAATTCTTTTTTTTGTTCATCGTTCATATTATTACAATAATCAATAAGCCTTTGACTATTCTTGCTTTTATTTTCAAATTCATCTAGCAATTGTATATTTGGTAATCTGTTACGAATAATATACCACTTTTTCCATTCATCTATTGATATATTGAAAGGTTTAGGTTCCATAAATCTACTTTCAGGATGTAAATGGTCTTGTTCGTAATTTTTATTTGGATCTATCCAATCCCTCCCAATAAAATATAAAACTTCATCCACTAATCTACTGCCTTTTTCACTGTTTAATATATCCTCTATCCTACTTTCTGTAATTTGTAATTCAGACATTGCATCAAGCATATCAATAGATATTTTCATTCCATTATTATTAATATTATTTTTTAATCTTTGCAATTTTCCTGGTGTACCAGAACGAAAATATATAAAAAATATTGTTCTGGTTAAATATACACGAATTGCATCTAAATCTTCTTCATAAGTGTTAGGATTATTATATATATGATATAAAATAGGAACTAACTTTGTATAATCATTTATAAAACGCTTTAAATCAATGTTTAATTTTTCAAAAGCTATTTTCATATTTTTAAAAGCTATTTTAAAGTCACTCCAATTATTCTTTAGGTTATCAGCTACACTTTTATTAATTATTGTTTTGGTTACATCACCATATAACATTAATGCAGTTCTAATAATCAAGTCTGTGTTAAAACCTTCATAATCACCTGATAAAAGTATTGAAAATTGTTCTCTGGCATTTGGCCAATAAACTTCAAGAATTGACATTGTAATTTCATGTTTACGCAATTTTTTTCCACCATTATTAAATCTAATAAACATTTCTAAAGCATCATCTTGAGACATATCTTGAATTTCAGTATATCTAATTAATTTTTCAACACATATTTTATAATAAAGTTTTAAAAGAATATTTCTAGCATAGTCTTTACTATTTTCTGGAACATCTTTTATTGCATTTTCAATAGCTTGTTCTCTAGTATTATCATTTTGAAATTCTTCATTAAGTATATTTCTAATTTCAAATTGTGTTGTGCTTGAATTTATAATTAAACCTTTGGTTGTAAATTTTATGTCATATTTTTTGCTATTATAATCTTCTTCATCATTTTCACTTTTATTTTGATCTAATTCAATAAAAAGTTTATAAACATATTCTACTCCACCTTTTTTTGAAAACTTAGGTTTTATGTAAGTATCTCCAATTAGTGATAAATATAATGATGTAAGTCTTTGTTGACCATCTAAAATTGCTATATCAGTATATTCAAAATTAATACCATTAATCGGAAAATTAATGTTAACAGATTGTTTACTATTATTAAAAGTTACTCTATTTAAGAAATTGCAAAAATAAGTATCCCAAGTAACATTTTTATCATCAATATGCCAAAATAAAAAATTTGAAATGGGATAGTCTAATAAAATAGAATCCCATAATTTTTCTATTTGTTCTGAACTCCAAACATATTCTCTTTGAAATGCTGGCATGACATATTTCCCGTTTTGGATATTTTTTATGGCTTCATATATTGTTATACTATTGTCAAGTAATTTACTCATATTTTCACACCTCTCTATTTGACTATATAAAAAAAATATCATAATTTATCAAAATATGCAATAAAAATAATTAGTAAAATTTTACTTGTTCGCTTGTTTTTTACAAACATACTTTTTGTTGAACTTGCAATAGTAACCGTTGTCGCTATTGCCTTATTTGTAGCTTTAGCGGTTACAATAAGAAAATTAGACAGCAAAAAAATACATCTCTGTCTGGTCAATAGAGATGTATTCTATTTATTAGAAATAGTTGACTTTGTTGTATAATTATGATAAAAATGAATTAATTTATTCAAGTAAACGGATATTCATAAAAATATGTAAATAAAAGGAGATGTACATTTATGGGATATTATAAAGATGAAGCTTTAGAAAAGGAAATTGCAATTATAAAAAGAAAATTTGATAAAAAAGAATTTGATGATAGTTATATTCGAAAACTTGTAGCAATGCAAAAATGTCAATTAAGTGTTAAATCACAATATTATGATGAAAATATTGCAGAAGGAAACTGGAGTTTAGTAGAAGAAGACGAAGATATAATAACGTTAGATGAAAAATCTAAACCTATTGTTGATCTTTTTGATGTAATTTTTGAAATAGATACAGAGAGTAAAAAAGATAGAGAAGCTGATTATGATAGAGAAAATAATGCAGAATATGAATATGTATTTATACCATCTTATTATGCAGTTAGAACATTAATTTATTATTATCTTAATAATAAGGAAAAAGCAAATAGAATCTATAATTTGAAGAATGCAGTTGTAAGACGCTGTGGTAATAAATTCTATGGTGGATTACCTTTTGTTTTAAGATATCTTAAACTTTTCAAAGAAAAAGAATTTAAGAGTATTCGTGCTGATTTTGCTGAATTTATGGAAGAATTATATGGATTACAAATTAATAATTGTTTAGATGATTTCATAAACGATATTATTGATTGTATAAAAGAATCTGGTTGCAAGAATTTAATACTTGAAAAGAGAGTTGAAGATTTTAAAGATGAAAAGGAAAAATATTATATTGAGTATAAATTAATAAATGATTATAAAATTTTAATGCATAGAGATGTAAAAAAAGACTGGAAGCATTTGCAAAAAAATCAAATAATAGAAGTAAATAAAAAAATAGATAAAACACCTAATCATCCTAATAATGATTTTCCAGAAGACAGTGAACCATTGAAGGGTAATTTAAAAGGGTGGTATTCGCAAGATATTACTAAAAAAGATAGATTAGTTTATAAAAAAATATCAGATGAAAAAACTGTATATATAGCAACTGTATGTGATCATTATAAAAATGCTGCAAAACGTTCAGAGTCAATGACATCTTATAGATAAATTAAGCATTTAATGGAGAATAATATGGAAAATAATAAAATGGATTCAACTAATAAAATAAAAATGAAAGCTATATTTGGATTAATTATTTTTGTAGCTATGATTAGTTTTTGTGCATATATTGGATATGTATATTGTAAAGACAATAATGGTAATATAATGAAAGGAATTGTATTTGGTGCACTATTGCCTTTTATAATACTAATATTAGATCATAAAGAAAGTTTTGGATTTATTGGATTTATTATTATTACATTTTTATATGTTATGATATGTTCATATATTCCCTTATTGGTAGGTATTATTGCAATGCCTTTTGTAATATTATATTTTATTTTTAATGTATTAGATGAATGTAAAAATAGTGTAAAAGAATTTGATAAAAATATAACTGCTAAAAATGAAACACCATATAAAAATACTTATACCTCTAATAATTGTGACATTGAAAATAATAATTCTTTTATGTCTGAAGAAGAGTATTATTGCGAAAGATGCTTTAAAAGAATTTCAGAAGAAGAGTATGAAATGAATGATTGTATGTGTGAAGACTGCTATGAAGATGTAGTTGTTAATCATCAAGATGACATTTTTAATTAGTACCTATAACTAATAATTGTAACACTTCTTTATATGATTTTTGTCAAGTTGCTTTTGTATGTAAAAATAACTCTTGCTTTTTATGTTTTTTTATGCAACAAAAAAAGAGTAGATTTGAAGCTACTCAATTTATGCTGTTCATTGTTCTATCAAAATCATCACATAGTTGCATAATATAATCATATTTCTTTAGTTTTTGTTTCCAGCTTTCCTTAATACTATTAGCTCCATAATATATTCCAAGTAGTCCTCCTGTAATTGCTGCAATTGTATCTGTATCTTCTCCAAG